>NZ_APIO01000145.1:0-26977 GCF_000408945.1 Pseudomonas sp. G5(2012) | reverse complement strand
TTTTCCAAGTGACTCGCCGCAAGGGCGAAACCATAGGTGGCCGTTACCGCAGAATTGGATATGTACACCTGAAAGATTAGCTCCAGCTGTCAGGACGCCTTCGCCGGCAAACCTGGCTCCTACAAAAAATCTTTCCCGCGCGTTGTGTCGGAAGCTCGATCTTTGCTCTTTAGGTAACAGTCCTTTCATGAATCCGCTCTTTTTCCTTTCCCTCAAGCCCCTTATCTTTGCCCGCACCAAACAGCACTTGCCAAGCAAGAAGGTTTAAAAGATGTCCAACAGTATGGGTATTGCCAGCGCTTTCGTTCTGTCTTCTCTGTTCCTGTCTCCGTTCGCCATGGCCGAAGAGTCACAGGCCTTCGTCGCACAAAATACCGCCCGGGCGGCAGCCTACGAAGAGCACCAGATCGAGATGACCGCCAAAGCCCAGGAGGCCACCCAAGCCCCACAAGCGTCGAGCGTCCAGGCCAAGCAGGCTGAGAAAGACAGCTGATCGCCGCTCACCGCTCCAGTTTCCCTCGACACTTTTCAACGGCTCTTCCCATTGAAAAGTTGTCTTCAAAGCCGCTGCTGTCAGCGGCTTTTTTTCGTTGTGGTTTTTGCCACCCGCCGCGTCCTTTTTTCGCCAACAAGACACCTCTGCGACTGCAAGAAAAGTGCTGTTCCCCGCTGACCCAGGAGCTTTACCCCCGTGCGTTTCCCACTCAGTTCACCTGCGCTGTTCGTTGCAATCGCTGCAACGATGACGGCCAATGCTCACGCCACCGACAATTCAGCTGCCCAAGGTTTCGCCGAAGACGCCAGCCTCACCCTCAACGCGCGCAACTACTACATGAACCGCAATCGCCAGCAGCAGGCCGATGACAATATTGAATGGGGCCAGGGTTTCCTGGGCATCTTCGAATCGGGCTTCACTGAAGGCAGCGTCGGGTTCGGCTTCGACGCACATGCCATGCTTGGGCTCAAGCTCGACGGTGGCGGTGGCACGGACAATTCGAGCATCCTGCCGGTCAGCGATGGCAACGGCAAGGCACCGGGCTCTTTCTCCACCGCAGGCGGCACCCTGAAAATGCGTGCCTTCGATACCGAATTGAAGGCCGGTGACCTGTTTCTCGCCAATCCGGTGATTGCCGGCGGTGAGACCCGCATGTTGCCGCAGACCTTTCGCGGGGTCAGCCTGACCAACCACAGCTTCGACGGCTGGCTGATAGAGGGTGGGCAAGCGAGCTTCACCAAGCCGTATAACCAAAGTGGCCATACCCGTATCGGCACGTCCTACGGCACCTTGGCCGAAGGTGACGAGAGCCGGCATCTCAACTGGGCAGGCGTGGCCTGGAGCGGTCTGCCCGGCTTGAGCAGCAGCCTGTATGCCGCCGAGCTCAAGGACATTTGGAACCAGTACTACTACGACCTCGATTACACCTATGCGCTCAACGAGGTGGTCAGCCTCAACCCAGGCCTGCACTTCTATCACACGCAAGACACCGGTGACGCGCTGCTCGGCCACATCGACAACAACACCTACAGCCTGCATTTCACCCTCGGCATCGGCAATCACAGCGTCACCACTGCTTACCAGCGAGTCAATGGCAACACCCCATTCGACTACATCAGCCAGGGCGATAGCGTCTTCCTCGACAACTCCCAGCAATACTCGGACTTCAACGGCCCCAACGAACGCTCATGGAAACTCAAGTACGCCTATGACTTTGTCGGACTCGGCCTGCCGGGACTGACCTCCGCGCTGTCCTACTCCCGAGGCAAGCTGGACCTGACCAAAGTCGATCCAGACAGCCCAGGGTACAGCGCTTGGTATAGCGCCGACGGCAAAAACGCCAGGCACTGGGAGCGCGACATCGAACTCAAGTACGTGGTCCAGGCTGGCCAGGCGAAAAACCTTGCCCTACGCCTGCAATGGGCAACGAACCGGGGTGGCAACGGTTATGGCGCACTGGATCAGGACACTGACGAATACCGGGTGATTTTCGACTACCCGCTCAATGTCTTCTAAGCTTCAGTAAACAAAAGGCCGGCACGTTTTGCTGGCCTTTTTTTATCCGGAGTGCGCAGGGAGGCGGTGGATATGACGGGTGTCCGGGACGCTGCCCGATTCTTGTAAAAGAATGTTCCCGACGCCTAGACAGCAGAAGCCAGAACCATGAGCGAGCGCAGCGCGACATTTCACCCCACAACCCCCTCCACGCGTTCCGAGCGATTGGTGATTGTCGGCAGCGTCTTGATGGTGATTGCCATCCTCGGCATCGTGGCGTTCCTGCTGGTGCGTGAACGCGCCAATGCCGAACTGTCAGCCAGTCGCTCCGCGGCCAACATTGTGCAATTGATCGAAGCCGACGTCCTGCGCAACATCGAGCTCTATGACGTCTCCTTGCTCGGCTTGATCGCGGCCTCGCGTCGTGAAGACCTCATGCACGTTTCCCCGCAGATCCGTCACCTGGCCTTGTTCGATCGCGCCACCGCGGCACCGTACAAGGGTGACATCCTGTTGCTCGACCAGCAGGGCAACGTAGTCGCCGACTCGGCTTCGCGAGAACCGAGGAAAGGTAACTTTGCCGACCGCGAGTACTTCCAGTCCCACGTGAACAACAGCGACCCGGGCATGTTCATCAGCCGTCCTTTTCGGTCCCGGTTGGCCAACAACGAATGGCGCATCAGCTTCAGCCGCCGGATCAGTGGCGCCCAGGGCGAGTTCCTTGGAGTCGCCGAAGCGGCCATGCGCCTGAGCTACTTCGAACAGCTGTTCAACAGCCTGAACATCGGTCCTGACAGCTCGATCAGCCTGATCAACAAGGATGGAATTCTCCTAGCCCAAGTCCCTCGCCTGGGCGAAGACCTGACCGGCTCGGACTTCAGCAGTCGCCCCAACTTCCAGCGCATCGTCAAGGAAGGCAACGGCAGCTTCAGCAGTGTCTCGAGTCGCTACCAGGATCAACGGCTCTACACCTTTTCCCAGGTTGGCAATCTGCCGCTGATTGTCATCGTGGCGCTGTCGGGCGCGGAAGTGTTTGCTTCCTGGCAACGCACGGCGCTGGTGGTCAGCCTGGCCACAATTGCGCTGTGTGCGTGCCTGCTGTGGCTGACCTGGTTGCTCTGCCGCGAACTGCGCCTGCGCCACCATGCCGAACTGGAACTGGCGCAACTGGCCGCCACCGACGCCTTGACCGGTCTGGCGAACCGCCGCACGCTGGACCAGACGTTGCGTCATGAGTGGTTTCGCGCCCAGCGTTCCGGCAAGCCATTGTCGCTGCTGATGATCGACGCCGATCACTTCAAGGCCTTCAACGATCGTCACGGCCATCAAGCCGGCGATGAGGCCTTGCGCGCGGTGGCCAATGTGTTGCGCACCCACGTAAGACGGCCTGCCGACCTGGTCGCGCGCTACGGTGGCGAGGAGTTTTCGGTGGTCCTGCCGGAAACCGATATGGCGGGCGCGCAACAGATCGCCGAGCGCATTCGAGAGGCCGTCGAGCAGCTACCGCCGATCGACGGAACCGACTCGCCGATTACCGTGAGCATTGGCATCAGCACCTGGAACGCCTGCTCCGACATCAACCTGGAGGTGCTGATGTTCGCCGCGGACAAAGCGTTGTATCAAGCCAAGGAGACCGGGCGCAATCGGGTGGTAGCCTTGTAGTGGATGGCGATGAACATTCGCACACATAAAAAAAGGCCACCCGAAGGCAGCCTTTAAAAAACTAGAGAGGTTTTTTACTTACACGGCCGCTACAGGGCGCATGTAAGAGATCGGTGCGGTGCTGGCGTCTTCGAACGTCACGACTTCCCAGGCATCTGTCTGCTCAATCAACTTGCGCAGCAGCTGGTTGTTCAGTGCGTGGCCGGACTTGAAGCCCTTGAACTCACCAATCAGGCTATTGCCCAGCAGGTAGAGGTCACCAATTGCATCGAGGATCTTGTGTTTCACGAATTCGTCTTCGTAGCGAAGGCCGTCTTCGTTCAATACACCATCAGCGTCGACCACAATAGCGTTTTCAACACTGCCGCCGAGTGCGAGGTTGTGCTTGCGCAGGTACTCGATGTCACTCATGAAACCAAAGGTACGGGCGCGGCTGACTTCTTTTACGAACGAAGTGCTGGAAAAATCCACGCTTGCACTTTGTGTGCGGTCACGGAAAACCGGGTGATCGAAATCGATCTCGAAACTCACCTTGAAACCTTCGAAAGGGACGAAAGTGGCGCGCTTGTCGCCGTCTTCCACAGTCACTTCACGCAGGATGCGGATGAACTTCTTGGCGGCGTCCTGCTCTTCCAGGCCAGCCGACTGAATCAGGAATACGAAAGGTCCAGCGCTGCCATCCATGATCGGGACTTCGGACGCGGAGAGCTCGACGTAGGCGTTATCGATGCCCAGGCCAGCCATGGCCGAGAGCAAGTGCTCCACCGTATCCACTTTGACGTCACCGTTGACCAGCGTGGTCGACATGGTGGTTTCGCCAACGTTTTCTGCGCGTGCAGGGATCTGCACCACGGGATCGAGGTCGGCACGACAAAACACAATGCCGGTGTCGATCGGCGCAGGCTTGAGGGTCAGGTATACCTTCTCCCCGGAGTGCAGACCTACACCTGTGGCACGGATAATATTTTTCAGTGTGCGTTGTTTAATCATGGCTTGGGCCGCTTCAGCGCAAATTGCGAACTGGTATCAACAAAGGCTGGCGATGATAGCAGACCACGCCTTTGCTGAACACCAATCACCTTCATAGCCCTGATACATTTCATCAATCGGCCTGACGACGCAGGAATGCCGGGATGTCCAGGTAGTCCAGATCATCTTGCGGATTCATCTTCGCGGCAGTCGCAGCACCGGCCTGGGCCTGGTTGCGCATGACGGTCGGACGGTCCAGGTCACGGTAGTTCACCGCTGGAGCGTCCTGACGAACAGGGGCCTGTTGTTGCGGCTGGGAAGCCATCGACGTGTGAACGGTATTGTCGATGATCTTCACCGGCTTCTCGATTTTAGCGCCCAAACCGGTCGCAACGACAGTCACGTGCAGCTCGTCGCGCATGTCTGGATCGATAACGGTACCGACCTTGACCATGGCGTGCTCGGAAGCGAAGGCTTCGATGATGCTACCCACGTCGGAGTACTCACCCAGGGACAGGTCAGGACCGGCGGTGATGTTCACCAGGATGCCGCGTGCACCTTGCAGGTTCACGTCTTCGAGCAACGGGTTGCGAATGGCCGCTTCGGTGGCCTCGCGTGCACGGTTCGGACCGCTGGCGCAGCCAGTGCCCATCATCGCCATGCCCATTTCGCTCATCACGGTACGTACGTCGGCAAAGTCGACGTTGATCATGCCCGGACGCTTGATGATGTCGGAGATACCGCGAACGGCACCGGCCAGTACATCGTCAGCCTTGGCGAAAGCCGACAAGAGGCTGGCGTCCTTACCGAGGATGGTCAGCAGCTTCTCGTTCGGAATGGTGATCAACGAGTCGACGCTTTCCGACAGCAGGCGGATGCCTTCATCGGCGATCTGCATGCGCTTGCGACCTTCGAACGGGAACGGACGAGTCACCACCGCAACTGTGAGAATCCCCATTTCCTTGGCCACTTCGGCAATGATTGGCGCAGCACCGGTACCGGTACCACCGCCCATGCCAGTGGTGATGAACACCATGTTGGTGCCCTGCAGGACTTCGGCAATGCGCTCACGATCTTCGAGAGCGGCCTGACGACCTACTTCAGGGTTGGCACCCGCGCCCAGGCCTTTGGTCACGCCGGTACCCAGTTGCAGGATGGTCCGCGCGCCAATGCTCTTGAGCGCCTGGGCATCAGTGTTGGCGCAGATGAACTCAACGCCTTCAATGTTGCTCTTGACCATGTGATTCACGGCGTTGCCACCGCCACCGCCGACACCGATAACTTTAATAACCGGGCTTGCGGGGATGTTGTCTACGAGTTCGAACATTTTCCCTCTCCTTTACGTTCTCTAGTTTTTTCGCCTACTGCCTGTATCTACAACGGTGTTGCGGTGCTGCGGTAAATCTTAGAAATTGCCCTGGACCCAGCTCTTGATGCGATCGAGCAAGGCACCTTTGGGTTCTTCGTTGCTGAAGCTGTCGCGGCTGCCGATACCCGAGAACGAGATGCCGTCGGATTGCTTCTGCAGGCCGTACATCAACAGGCCAACGCCCGTGGAATAGATCGGGTTGCGCACCACGTCATCCAGGCCCTTGACGCCGTGGGGCACGCCCAGGCGCACCGGCATGTGGAAGATTTCCTCGGCCAGTTCAGTGGCGCCTTCCATCTTCGCGGTACCGCCAGTCAGCACGATGCCGGCCGGGATCAGGTCTTCGTAGCCACTGCGACGCAGCTCAGCCTGGATCAGCGTGAACAATTCGTCGTAACGCGGCTCGACCACTTCGGCCAGGGCCTGGCGGGACAGCTCGCGCGGCGGACGGTCGCCGACGCTCGGGACCTTGATGGTTTCCCCGGCGCCCGCCAGTTTGGCCAGGGCGCAGGCGTAGCGGATCTTGATTTCTTCGGCGTACTGGGTCGGGGTGCGCAACGCCATCGCGATGTCGTTGGTCACCTGGTCGCCCGCAATCGGGATCACCGCGGTGTGACGGATAGCGCCTTCGGTGAAGATCGCGATGTCGGTGGTGCCGCCACCGATGTCCACCAGGCACACGCCCAGCTCTTTCTCGTCGTCGGTCAGCACGGAATAAGCCGAAGCGAGTTGCTCGAGGATGATGTCGTCGATTTCCAGGCCGCAGCGACGCACACATTTTTCAATGTTCTGTGCGGCGTTGACGGCGCAGGTGACCACGTGGACCTTGGCTTCCAGGCGCACACCGGACATGCCCAGTGGCTCGCGGACGCCTTCCTGGTTATCGATCACGTAATCCTGTGGCAAGGTGTGCAGCACCCGCTGGTCAGCCGGGATCGCCACGGCCTGGGCGGCGTCGAGTACGCGCTCAAGGTCGGCGGAGCTGACTTCGCGATCACGAATTGCCACGATGCCGTGGGAGTTCAGGCTGCGGATATGGTTGCCGGCCACGCCGACAAACGCCGAGTGGATACGGCAGCCAGCCATCAGCTGCGCTTCTTCGATGGCGCGCTGGATCGACTGCACGGTGGACTCGATGTTCACCACAACGCCTTTCTTCAGGCCTCGGGACGGATGGGTGCCGATCCCGACGATTTCCAGCGTGCCGTCGTCCGCGACCTCGCCGACCAGCGCCACCACCTTGGAGGTGCCGATATCGAGACCGACGATCATTTTGCCGCTTTGCACGTTTGCCATGGGGTCCTGCCTCTCTTAATTCTTCGCGACAGCGGGTTGGGCTGTCGTCGGCGCTACTGGTTCCCGCCAGCCAACAGCGAGGCCGTTGGCGTAGCGCAGATCGATGCGCGCAATGTTCGTAATCTGCTCTTTGAGCGTCTTGTCATAGATGGCAATGAAACGGCGCATCTTTTCCACCAGGTTGCCGCGTCCCAGCAGCAGTTCGATCCCGGGGCCGGCACTGCCAGGGCCGGTCGTCAGGAACCAGCTGCCTCGTTCACGCAACTCCAGGCGCGCAATCGAGAAGCCCAATGGCCTGAGCAACTGGCTCAGTACCTGATATTGCTGCATCACCTGCTGTTGGGCCCGCTGCGGACCAAACAACTGCGGCAAGTGTTCGTAGTTGGCCAGCTCGCGCGGGGTGAACGCCTGCCCCTGGTTATTCAGCAGCGATTCGTCGCCCCAACGGGCCACCGGCAGTTGCTCTTCCAGGCGAATCACCACCTGATCCGGCCACACCCTGCGCACTTCGGCGTGGGCAATCCATGGCATCGTTTCAAGCTCGGTGCGCATGCTCTCAAGGTCGATGGTGAAGAAGCTCGCCGCAACGAACGGGGCGATTCGCTGCTGCACCGCTTGCTGGCTGATGTAGCTCAGGTCGCCCTGTACCGCGATCTTGGTGATCGGTCGATCGGCATACGGCAATAAACGCTGCGCGCCTTCATAAGTACCGAACCCCAACGCCACCAGCAGGACTGGCCAGAACAGCGCTTTGACAAAGCCAAAGTTGGCTTTCGGCAGGCGCGCGGACATCGGCTCTTTGGCCACCATTCGGCTGGCACCCCGCGGCACCGGCTTGCGACCGGGTGCGGTAGGCTGATGTCTCAACTGTGCGCCTTGCATGGTCTTAACCTCGCGGCTCTTGCTTGCCGAAGCTCTCGGCCAGAATGGCCAGAACCAGTTGCTGGAAATCCAGGCCGGCAGCACGGGCCGCCATCGGCACCAGGCTGTGATCGGTCATGCCCGGTGCCGTGTTGACTTCCAGGAACCAGAACTGCCCCTCGGCGTCCTGCATCACATCCGCCCTGCCCCAACCGGCGATACCCAAGGCTTCACAGGCTTTCGCCGTGAGGTCCATGAGTTCCTTTTCCTTGGCGCTGTCCAGGCCGCACGGAATACGGTACTGGGTATCGTTGGCGATGTACTTGGCGTCGTAGTCGTAGAAACTGTGCGTCGTGCCCAGGGCGATTGGAGGCAACACCTGGTCACGCAGGGTGGCGATGGTGAACTCCGGACCGTGAATCCATTGCTCGACCAACACTTGCGAATCGTAGGTACTGGCCGCTTTCCAGGCGTCGATCAATTCAGACGCGGAACTCACTTTGGCCATACCGATACTTGAACCTTCATGGGCCGGTTTGACGATCAAAGGGAAGCCCAGTTCCGTCGCCGCCGAAATACAATCGGCTTCGCTGCTCAGTACCGCGTGACGTGGCGTCGGAATCCCCAGGCTGTGCCAGACCTGCTTGGTGCGCAGCTTGTCCATGGCCAGCGCCGAGGCGAGGATGCCGCTGCCGGTGTAGGGAATCCCCAGGCACTCGAGCAGGCCCTGCATGCTGCCGTCTTCACCGCCACGGCCGTGGAGGATGATGAAGGCGCGGTCGATCTTTTCGTTCAGCAGACGCTGCAACAGGTCATCGCCGACGTCGAGGCCGAACGCGTCCACACCTGCACTGAGCAACGCATCGAGAACGGCGTTACCCGACTTCAGGGACACTTCGCGTTCGGCACTCTTGCCGCCGAACAGCACGGCGACGCGGCCGAAGTCTTTCGGCGCGACGGTGCTGGCGAGGTTGGCGTAGGCAGCAGTCATTTCAACTTCCCCTCCACCGAGGCAACAACGGCACCGGCGAACAACTCACTTTTCAACAGTTTCGGTGCGAGACCGCCAATATCACCGGCGCCCTGGCACAGCAGGATGTCACCGGCACGCAACAGCGGCTTGACCAGCGGCGCGAGGTCGACACCGCGCTCGATGTAGATCGGGTCGAGCTGGCCGCGCTGGCGGATGCTGTTGCACAGCTTGCGGCTGTCGGCACCGGGGATCGGTTCTTCGCCGGCCGGATAGACTTCCATCAGCAGCAGGACGTTGGCGTCGGCCAGTACATTGACGAAGTCGTCGTACAGGTCGCGCGTACGGCTGTAACGGTGCGGCTGGTAGACCATCACCAGGCGACGCTCCGGCCAACCACCGCGCACGGCCTTGATCACCGCGGCGACTTCGGTCGGGTGGTGACCGTAGTCGTCCACCAGCATCACCTGGCCACCGTCCACCGGCAGTTCGCCGTAGACCTGGAAGCGTCGGCCAACGCCCTGGAACCCGGACAGGCCCTGGACGATGGCTTCATCGCTGACGCCTTCGTCGGTGGCGATGCAGATGGTTGCCAGGGCGTTCAATACGTTGTGGTTGCCCGGCATGTTCACCGACACATCCAGTGGTTCGCGGTCAGGGCGCAGCACGGTGAAGAACGTCTGCATGCCTTGCTGGCGCACATTGATGGCGCGCACGTCGCAGTCTTCGCCGAAGCCGTAGGTAACGGTCGGACGCTTGACCTGCGGGAGGATTTCACGCACCACCGGATCGTCCAGGCACACCACCGCCAGGCCGTAGAAAGGCAGGTTATGCAGGAACTCGACGAAGGTTTTCTTCAGTTTGTTGAAGTCACCGTCGTAGGTCGCCATGTGGTCGGCATCGATGTTGGTGACCACGGCCACCAGCGGCTGCAAGTGCAGGAAGCTGGCGTCACTTTCGTCGGCTTCGGCGATCAGGTAGCGGCTGGTGCCAAGCTGGGCATTGGTGCCAGCTGCATTCAGGCGGCCACCGATGACGAACGTCGGGTCCAGGCCGCCGGCGGCGAAGACCGAGGCGATCAGGCTGGTGGTGGTGGTCTTGCCGTGGGTACCGGCAACGGCGATGCCGTGGCGATAACGCATCAGCTCGGCCAGCATTTCCGCCCGAGGCACGACCGGGATGCGACGTTCCAGCGCGGTGGCGACTTCCGGGTTGGAGGTGTTCACGGCGCTGGACACCACCAGCACATCGGCAGCGGCAGCGTTCTCAGCGCGGTGACCGATGAAAATCTGCGCGCCGAAGGATTCCAGGCGCTCGGTGACGGGCGAAGCCTTGAGGTCGGAACCGGACACTTCGTAACCCAGGTTCAGCAACACCTCGGCAATCCCGCACATGCCCACGCCGCCGATCCCGACGAAGTGGATGCGACGGATGCGGCGCATTTCCGGTTGCGGCATGGCTTTCTGATTCTCAACCATGGGCCACCTCCAGGCAGGTATCGACCACGTTACGGGTGGCATCGGGTTTGGCCAGGCGGCGGGCCGCAGTGGCCATATCGTTGAGTCGTTGTGGTTGCATCAGGACCTCTGTCAGGCGCGCGGCAAGATCCGCTGCACCGGTCGTTCTTTGCGGCATCAGGAAGGCTGCGCCTTCACGGGCCAAATAATCGGCGTTGCGGGTCTGGTGATCGTCGATCGCATGGGGCAACGGCACCAGCATCGAGGGCAGACCGGCGGCAGCCAGTTCACTGATGGTCAGCGCACCTGCGCGACATACCACCAGGTCGGCCCAGCCATAGGCTTGGGCCATGTCTTTGATGAACGGCTGCACTTGCGCCTCGACGCCAGCCGCGAGGTAGCGCTGCGCAGTCACTTCATCGTGGTTTTTGCCGGCCTGATGGAACACGTCCGGGCGCAGGTCGACGGGGACTTGCGACAGGGCTTCAGGCAGCAGCTTGTTCAACGGTTCTGCGCCCAGGCTTCCACCCAGGATCAGCAAACGCGCCTTGCGACCGGCCAGGGCTGGTCGCGGTGTTTCGAGGAACAGCTCGGTGCGCACCGGGTTACCGGTGGTCCGTCGGCTGCTCGACAGGGTAAAGGTGTCGGGGAACGCTTCACAGACCCGGGCGGCCAACGGCACGAGCAACCGATTGGCGGTACCGGCCACGGCGTTCTGTTCGTGAACGATCACCGGCACGCCGGCCAGTTTGGCTGCGACACCGCCGGGACCGGTCACATAACCACCAAAACCCACCACGCAAGCCGGTTGCAAACGACGAATGATCGCCCGCGCCTGCCACACCGACTTGAGCAACATGAACGGCGCCTTGAGCAGGGACAACTTGCCCTTGCCGCGCAAACCGCTGGCGTTGATCCGATGCAGTTCGATGCCGGCCGCCGGAACCAGTTCGTTCTCGATGCCGCGCGGCGTGCCCAGCCAGTGCACGGTGTAGCCGCGGGACTGGAATTCGCGGGCACAGGCCAAGGCCGGGAACACATGGCCCCCGGTGCCACCGGCCATGATCAATACGTTAGCGCCCATGGTTCGGCTCCTCGGCGAAGTCGCTCTCATGGAATTCCATCTCTTCGCTGCCCAGGTGGGTTCGACTCTCCCACTCGATGCGCAGCAACAACCCCAGACAGGCGCAGCAGATCACCAACGAACTGCCGCCATAGCTGAGAAACGGCAGGGTCAGGCCCTTGGTCGGCAGCAGGCCGACGTTCACGCCGATATTGATCAGGAACTGCCCGATCCACAGGAACGACAAACCGTAGGCGACGTAGGCAGCGAAGAATTGCTTGGCCTTCTCGGCCCACAAGCCGATGTACATGCCGCGAATACAAACGAAGACGAACAGTGCCACGGTGCACAGGGAACCCACGGCACCCAGCTCTTCGGCCAGGACCGAGAACACGAAGTCGGTGTGGGCTTCCGGCAGGTAGAACTGTTTCTGCACGCTGTTGCCCAGGCCGACGCCCAGCCACTCGCCGCGACCGAAAGCGATCAACGCCTGGGACAGCTGATAGCCGGCACCGAACTGGTCGGCCCATGGGTCGGCAAAGTTGGTCAGGCGCGCCATTCGATACGGCTGCATCTGGATCAGCAACACCACCGCCCCGACCGCCAGGACCACCATCAGGGAAAACCGGAACAGCCCGACACCACCGAGGAACAGCATCGCCGCCGCCGCACCCATCATCACGACGGTGGCACCGAAGTCCGGTTCCATCAGCAACAGGCCCGCCATCGGCAGCAACACGATGAATGGCTTGAAGAACCCCATCCAGCTCTCACGCACTTCTTTCTGGCGACGCACCAGGTAACCGGCGAGGTAGATCACCACGAACACCTTGGCGATCTCGGAAGGCTGGACGTTGAAAAAACTGAAGCCGATCCAGCGCATCGAACCGTTCACCTCACGGCCGATCCCCGGGATGATCACCATCACCAGCAAACCGAATGCCCCCAACAGCATCAGCCAGCCCAGGCGTTGCCAGGTGGCGATCGGGATCATCATGGTGACGATGCAGGCACCCAGGCCCAGCACCACGTAGATAAGGTGGCGAATCATGTAGTACAGGGCGCTGCCCGACTGGACCGCCGCCACTTCGGTGGAGGCCGATGCAATCATGACCAGCCCCAGGCCCAGCAGCGTCAGGCAACCGACGAGCATCGGAAAGTCGAGGTCGATACCGCGCCCGGTGATCAGTGGCGATGGGTACGGCTTGATGATGCCTCGAAGACTCATGCCAGTTCCTCCACGGCTTGGACGAATTGGTGACCACGATCTTCGTAGTTCTTGAACATGTCGAAACTGGCGCACGCTGGCGACAGCAGCACCACGTCGCCCGTTTGCGCAGTGGCGCGGCATTGCTCGACGGCTTCGACCAGGGAGCCCGCACGAATCAGCGGTACGGCATCGCCGATGGCCTGGCCGATCTTGTCGCTGTCGCGGCCCATGAGGATCACGGCGCGGCAGTTGGCCGCCACCGGATCACGCAGGTCCTTGAATTCGGCGCCCTTGCCATCGCCACCTGCGATCAGCACGACTTTGCCGTCGATGTCCGCGCCCAGGCCTTCGATGGCCGCCAGCGCGGCGCCGACATTGGTGGCTTTGGAATCGTTGTAATAGCCCACGCCATCCAGGTCACGGACCCATTGGCAACGATGCTCCAGCCCGGCGAAATTGCGCAGGGCCGACAGCATGGCGTCGAACGGCAAGCCGACGGCGTGGCCGAGTGCCAAGGCCGCCAGGGCGTTGGACTGGTTATGGGCGCCGCGAACTTTCAATTCGCGCACTGGCATCAAGTTCTGGAATTCAAAAGCCAGGTATTTCTCGCCGCCTTCTTCGCGGATCCCGAAAGCCTTGAAGTCAGGCTTGTTCAGGCCGAAAGTCCAGCATGGCTGACCCTCGCCGATCAGTGGCCGGCTCAGGGCGTCCTGGCGGTTGACCACGAACTGCCTGGCACCGCGGAATATCCGGTGCTTGGCCAGGTGATAGGCCGGCAGGCCGCTGTAGCGGTCCATGTGGTCTTCGCTGATGTTGAGCACGGTCGCCACTTCGGCGTTGAGTTGATCGGTGGTTTCCAGTTGGAAACTCGACAGCTCCATCACGTACAACTCGATGTCGTCGCTGAGCAAATCCAGCGCTGGCGTACCCAGGTTGCCACCGACGGCCACACGCTTGCCCGCCGCAGCGGCCATCTCGCCGACCAGGGTGGTCACGGTGCTTTTCGCATTGGAACCGGTGATGGCCACGATCGGCGCCTTCGCGTTACGCGCGAACAGCTCGATGTCGCCGGACAATTTCACGCCACGGGCAGCGGCGGCCTGCAGGGCCGGGGTCGCCAGTGCCAGGCCGGGGCTCACGTAGAGCTCGTCGGCACGGCACAGGAACTCGACGTCCAACTCGCCACAACGCACTTCCACCTGCGGGTAGTCACGCTTGAGCGTGGCCAGTTCCGGTGGATTTTCCCGCGTATCGGCCACTGCAAACGCCACGCCCCGGTTCGCCAGGAAGCGAACCAGGGACATGCCGCTCTTGCCGAGGCCGACAACGATGCGGAAGTGGTCAGACGCGATCAGGGACACGAGTTTCTACCTCAATTTTAGGGTGGCAAGGCCAATCAGCACGAGAATCACGGTGATGATCCAGAAACGGACAATCACGCGTGGCTCGGGCCAACCCTTGAGTTCAAAGTGGTGGTGAATCGGTGCCATGCGGAACACACGGCGACCGGTCAGCTTAAAGGAAGCAACCTGAATGACGACTGACAGGGTTTCCATCACGAACACGCCGCCCATGATGAACAAGACGATTTCCTGGCGAACGATTACCGCGATGGTGCCCAGGGCCGCGCCCAACGCCAATGCGCCGACGTCACCCATGAAGACTTGTGCCGGGTAGGTGTTGAACCACAGGAAGCCCAGGCCAGCGCCGATCAGCGCGCCGCAGAATACGATCAGCTCACCCGCGCCCGGTACATAAGGGATCAGCAGGTATTCGGCGAATTTCACGTTACCCGACAGGTAGCAGAAGATCCCCAGGCCGCCGCCGACCATCACGGTCGGCATGATCGCCAGGCCGTCGAGGCCGTCGGTCAGGTTGACCGCGTTGCTCGAACCCACGATCACGAAATAGGTCAGGACGATGAAGCCTGCGCCCAGCGGGATGCTGTAGTCCTTGAGCATCGGCAGGATCAGCGTGGTTTCCACCGGGGTGGCGGCAGTCATATAAAGGAAGATCGCCGCGCCCAGGCCGAACACCGACTGCCAGAAATACTTCCAGCGGCTCGGCAAGCCACGGGAATTCTTTTCGATCACTTTGCGGTAGTCGTCGACCCAACCGATGGCACCGAACAACAGGGTCACCAACAGGACAACCCAGACATAACGGTTGGTCAGGTCGGCCCACAACAGGGTGCTGACACCAATCGACGATAGAATCAGCGCGCCACCCATGGTTGGGGTGCCGGACTTGGACAAGTGCGATTGCGGGCCGTCGTTGCGAACGGACTGGCCGATCTGACGGTTCTGCAGGGTGCGGATCATCCACGGGCCATAGCACAGCGACAAGACCAGCGCGGTCAGCACACCGAGAATCCCGCGCAGGGTCAGGTACTGGAAGACCGCGAAGCCTTTGTAGAACTGTTGCAGATACTCCGCTAGCAGCAGCAGCATTAATGTTTCTCCGGACTGGACCCGCACAAAGCGGCAACGATGTTTTCCATCGCAGCGCTGCGCGAGCCCTTGATCAAAATGGTGGTGTTTGTGTCTTGCTCGGCGCCCAGCGCCTTGATCAGTTCAGCCTGTGTGCTGAAGTGAAAGGCTTGGGGTCCGAAGGCGTTGACGGCGTGAGCCATCATCGGTCCGACGGCGTACAGCGCAGAAACCTTGCCACGGGCGTACTCGCCCACATCGCGGTGCCCCTGCTCTGCCCAATCGCCCAACTCGCCGATATCCCCGAGCACCAGAACAGTGCGACCGGAAAAGCCCGCCAGTATATCAACGGCAGCGCACATGGAGGTGGGGTTCGCGTTATAAGTGTCATCAATCACGCGCATGCCATTGCTGGCCAGTTGCGCGACGGTACGACCCTTGACCGGTTGCACCGCACCGAGGCCGGTGGCGATGCCGAACAGCGACACACCCAGGGCGTGGGCGGCAGCCGCAGCGGCCATGGCATTGGCAACGTTATGGGTGCCGAGCAGGTTCAGTTGAACGCGCTCCTCACCTTCAGGACTGTGCAGGTTGAACGCCGGGCAACCACGCGCATCGGTAGCCAGGTCACTGGCGTAGAAATCGGCACTGACATTGCTCAGGGCGAAGGTCAGCACCTTGCGCTCGCCAGCGCGGGTCTTCCAGATGCCGAACGCCTTGTCGTCGAGATTGAGTACGGCGACGCCATTGGCATCGAGCCCATCAATGATCTCGCCCTTGGCTTCGACGATTTTTTCCGGCCCGCCGAATTCGCCGACATGGGCGGTTCCGGCATTGTTGAGGATGGCCACATGAGGTTTGGTCAGGCCCACGGTATAAGCAATTTCACCCAGGCGCGAAGCACCGAGCTCGATCACGGCGGCGCTGTGTTCCGGTGCCAGTTCGAGCAGGGTCAACGGAGCGCCGAGGTCGTTGTTCAGGTTGCCGCGGGTTGCCAGCACCGGACCGCGGGTGCGCAGGATGCTCGCGAGCATTTCCTTGACCGTGGTCTTGCCACTGGAACCGGTGATGGCGGCGACTGGCTGGGTGAATGCCGCGCGATTGAGCGCGCCCAGTTGACCCAATGCCTGGCGGGTATCGCTCACCAGCAATTGCGGCAGCGTGCTGTCGGCGACTTCACGCTCGACCAAGGCTGCCACGGCACCTTTGGCTGCGACTTCATTGAGATAGTCATGGCCATCGAAGCGCGGACCGGCCAAGGCGATGAACAACTGGCCCGGCTTGATTGCACGACTGTCAATGCTGACCCCGTCGAAGCTCGCATCAGCGGCGATCAACCGCCCATTCAGCGCGCCGGTGAGTTCGCTCAGTTTCAAGGCTTTAAGCATGGGCCACCTCCCACGCGGTCAAGGCGTGATCGGCCTCGACCAGATCGGAAAAGGCATGGCGCTCGCCATTGATTTCCTGATAGTCCTCATGACCTTTACCGGCCAGGACAATCACGTCATCGGCCGACGCACCCGCGATCAACTGCGCAATCGCCTGGCCACGGCCGGCAACGAAGGTCACTTTATCCACAGCGGTGAAGCCTGCACGGATGTCATCGAAAATCACCGATGGATCTTCGGTACGCGGGTTGTCGTCGGTGACCAGCACACCATCGGCCAAACGCTCGACCACTTCGGCCATCAGCGGACGCTTGCCGCGATCGCGATCGCCGCCACAGCCGAACAGGCACAGCAGCCGACCTTTGACGTGAGGGCGCAAGGCCGTCAGGACTTTTTCCAGTGCGTCCGGGGTGTGGGCGTAATCGACCACCACCAACGGCTGGGTACCACCGCCAAGGCGTTGCATACGGCCGGCCGGGCCTTCAAGTTTCGGCAGCACCTTGAGGATTTCGTCCAGGGCGTAATCCAGACCGAGCAAGGCGCCAATCGCGGCCAACACGTTGCTCAAGTTGAAACGACCCAGCAATGTACTGCGCAGGTGGTGTTCGCCCTGGGGCGTGACCAGCGTGGCACGCACGCCTTCGTCGTCGAACTGCGCCTGGCGGCAATAAAGATAAGCGCTGCTGTCGAGCAGGCTGTAGGTGATCAGCCGCGATTCGCGCTTGTCGGCGGCCAGTTGCCGGCCGAAGTCATCGTCGAGGTTGATTACCCGGCATTTCAGATCGTTCCAGGCAAACAGCCTGGCCTTGGCTTCGCCATAGGCCTGCATGGTGCCGTGGTAATCCAGGTGGTCGCGGGACAGGTTCGTCATCACGGCCACATCGAATGCCAGCGCGGTGACACGGCCCTGGTCCAGACCGTGGGACGAGACCTCCATGGCAACCGCCTTGGCCCCGGCTTTTTTCAGGTCGCCCAGGGTCGCTTGCACTGCAATCGGGTTGGGCGTGGTGTGCAGGCCGCTTTCCAGCGCGCCATGAAAACCACAGCCAAGGGTGCCGACAATGCCGCAGTGCTGGCCCAGAAGGTCCAGCGCCTGGGCCACCAGTTGGGTCACGCTGGTCTTTCCGTTGGTGCCGGTCACGCCCACCAGTTTCAGGTGATGGCTCGGCTCGCCATAAAAGCGTCCGGCGATGTCCGACAACTGCGCCGCCAGCCCCTTGACCGGAATCAGCGGCACGTCAGTGATTGGCAACACCGTGGCGCCTTCCACTTCATAAGCTACGGCCGACGCGCCGCGCGCAAGCGCATCGGCAATGTGCGCACGGCCATCGAACCTGCCGCCCGGCACCGCGAGGAACAAGTCACCGGCGCGTACGTTGCGGCTGTCGAGCGCCAATTCACGGATCAACAGATCGTGGCCGGCGTGGGGGAAAATCTTGTTCAGGCTCAGAGACATCAGCCGCGCCCTCCATTGGCTTTCAGTGGAACGACCGGCGCTGCGTTCGCTTGTTGGGTAGGTGGCAGGTTGTCCGGGGTGATGTTCATCAGACGCAGGGTGCCGGACATCACGCGGCTGAACACCGGCGCAGAGACCAGGCCACCGAAGTAACCAGCCTTGGTCGGCTCGTCGATCACCACCACGATGGCGTAGCGTGGATCGCTCATCGGGCCGAAACCGGCGAACAGCGAGCGGTAGGAGTTCTCGGCGTAGCCTTTGGTACCGACCGACGTTTTACGCGCGGTACCTGACTTGCCGCCCACGTGATAGGCCGGCACCTGTGCACGGAATACACCGCGTGGCGCTTCAATCACTTGCTGCAGCATGCCTTGCATGGTCTTCGCGACGGCTTCCGGGAGTACCTGGGTGGTCTGTGGCGCCTTGTCGGTCTTGATCAGTGTCAGTGGCGCCAGGCGACCGTTGTTGGCCAACGCCGAGAACGCGTGAACCAACTGGATCGCCGTCACGGAAACACCGTAGCCGTAGGACAGCGTGGCGGTTTCAGCCTTGCGCCACTCGCGGTAGTTCGGCAGGTTGCCGACACGCTCGCCCGGGAAGCCGAGGCCGGTATCCTGGCCCAGACCGACTTTCTGAGCGAGACGGAAAATCGTCTCGCCACCGATATCGAACGCGATCTTGCTCATGCCAACGTTACTGGAATTGATCAGGATGCCAGCCAGGTCGAGCACCGGCCCTTCGGACTTGGATACGTCCTTGATGGTGTACTTGCCGATCTGCAAGGAGCCCGGATACACCTCGACGGTATCGCTCGGTTTCCAGCGCCCGGTTTCGATCGCGGCGCTCATGGAGATCGCCTTCATGGTCGAACCCGGTTCGAACACGTCGATCATCGCGCGGTTACGCATCATCGCCGGTTGCAGGTTGCGGCGGTTGTTCGGGTTGTAGGTCGGCTGGTTGACCATGGCGAGGATTTCGCCGGTCTTCACGTCCATGATCACCAGGCTGCCGGCCTTGGCGCCGTTCTCGATGATCGCGTTGCGCAACTCGCGGTTGGCCAGGTACTGCAGGCGCAGGTCAATGGACAACGCCAAGGGCTTTCCGGCCTTGGCGTTTTTGGTAACCTGGACATCCTTGATCAACCGGCCGCGCCGGTCCTTGATCACCTGCCGTTTGCCGGGGACCCCGGCCAGCCATTCATCGTAGGCCAACTCGACACCTTCGCGTCCGTGGTCATCAATGTCGGTAAAGCCGACCATATGGGCCGTGACCTCACCAGCCGGGTAGAAACGGCGGAACTCTTCGATCCCGTAGACACCCGGCACTTTCAGGTCGAGTACGGCCTGGCCTTGCTCAGGCGTCAGCCCGCGCACCAGATAAATGAACTCCTTGTTGGCCTGTGCCTCTAGGCGCTCGGCCAGGGCCTTAGGGTCTTGCCCCAGCGCGGCAGCCAGTGCCGGCCATTTTTCCTTGGCCAGCTGCATTTCCTTGGCATTGGCCCACAGGGTGGTGACCGGCGTACTCACGGCCAAAGGTTCGCCATTTCGGTCGGTGATCAGGCCACGGTGAGCCGGGATCGGAATATGCCGAACGCTGCGCGCATCGCCCTGGCCTTTGAGAAAGGCACGGTCGACCACTTGCAGGTCAATGATGCGCCAGGCGATCGCCGCCACCATGACGCCGAGCAGACCCAGCACCAGGCGGAAGCGCCATGGAAAAAGAGCACCGTCTAGTTTCATCATGGCGCCACCATCTGCACTTCGGCGGCACCGGGAATGCGCATTTTCAGTTGTTCGGTGGCCAACACTTCGATACGGCTATGGGCGGTCCAGGTGCTTTGTTCGAGAATCAAGCGCCCCCATTCGGCCTGCGCCTTATCGCGCACGCTCAACTCGCTGTACAACGCGTTCAGCAACTGACGGTTCCAGTGTGCGCTGTAGGACACGCCTATGGCCGACACGAGCACGCCAACGAACAACAGCAGCATGAAAAAGCTTCCGCCGGGCAGTGGCTTGGCGAAAAGCTTGCTCACCGCAGCTTCTCCGCCACACGCATGACAGCACTGCGCGAACGTGGGTTGGCCTTCAGCTCGGCATCGGAGGCCGTCTGCGCTTTGCCATGGATCTTGATTTTCGGTTCGAAGGCGACGTGCCGAACCGGCAGGTTGCGTGGCAGGTTGTCGGCTTCGCCTTTAACCAGCTTGCGCATGAACAGCTTGACGATGCGATCTTCCAGCGAATGGAAGCTGATGACCACCAGGCGACCGCCCACTTCCAGGCTCTCCAGCGCCGCTTCAAGGCCGGCTTCCAGATCGCCCAGTTCGTTGTTGACGTGAATGCGCAGGCCCTGGAATGCACGGGTTGCCGGGTTCTTGCCCTTTTCCCAGGCAGGATTCGCCACTTTCAGGACTTCAGCCAGATCGGCAGTGCGCTCGAACGGCTTGATATCGCGACGTTCGGCGACGGCACGGGCCATGCGCCCGGAAAACCGCTCTTCGCCGTATTCCTTGAACACTCGGGCGATTTCTTCCACGGGCGCGGTGTTGACGAATTCGGCCGCGCTGATCCCGCGGGACGGGTCCATGCGCATGTCCAGCGGACCATCGTTGAGAAAACTGAAACCGCGCTCCGGGTCATCCAGCTGTGGCGAAGAGACGCCCAGGTCGAGCAATACACCGCTGACCTTGCCGTTCATGCCGCGCGCGGCGACTTCCGCACCCAGCTCGGCAAAGCTGCGCTGCACAACGACAAAGCGGCCGTCTTCGGCCGCTAGCGTCTGCCCGGTGGCAATCGCTTGAGGGTCTTTGTCGAACCCTAGCAACCGACCATCGGGACCGAGCCGGCTGAGGATCAACCGGCTGTGTCCGCCGCGTCCGAACGTGCCGTCCAGATAGCAGCCATCAGGACGTACGGCGAGAGCCTCGACGGCTTCGTCAAGCAGTACGGTGATGTGGTTAAAGCCGCTATCTATAGTCACAGGATCAATTCACGCAGTTCGTCAGGCATCGCGCCCGGTTCTTGAATAGCAGCCAGGTCAGCGGCAGCAACCGCATCCCAGGCATCCTCGTCCCACAATTGGAACTTGTTCAGTTGGCCTACCAGCATCGCGCGCTTATCCAACTTGGCATATTCACGAAGACGCGGCGGAACCAGAAAACGACCACTGCCATCGAGCTCGAGGTCGACGGCATTACCAATCAGTAAACGTTGCAGACGACGGTTCGCTTCATGAAGCGAAGGCAGTGCGCGCAGTTTGGTTTCAATAATTTCCCACTCATCGAGGGGGTAAACACACAAACACGGATCAACGGCATCAATTGTGACAATTAACTGCCCGGAACTTCGCGAAACCAGCTCGTCACGGTACCGGCTCGGCATGGCGAGACGGCCCTTTGCATCGAGACTGATAGCGTTGGCTCCGCGAAACACGTCAGCGTTTCTCCAAATTCTAGCGTTTCTAGCTCAAAAAACCCACTTCATGCCACTTTCCGCCACTTGCGCACACTATAGGAATGCGCCCACCGCACCGTCAAGGCGCGCTTTAAAGGAAAACCCTTACAGAACTGAGATTTAGGAGCATATAGAGGGGAGCAAGCAGGATCAGGCAGATGAAAACGCCCAATAACTTGAATCAGCACAAGGGGCTGCGCTCGGAAGTTAAAGTGATTTATTAAGAGTAAGATTTTTTTGGTATTACGAAAGTGATAATGCGGACGTTTGGGAAAGGAGGGTAATTGCCATCATCAGGCCCCTGCTCAATGAGTTAAGCAGAGGGGAGAAAAAAGGTGGAGAGTCGATCTGTAAGCCGGGTTCTGTCTTGAACAGTCATTCGTCTACGATGGCCATCACTGGACACCTTTAGCAACCTACCCGGTCCCAGCGCGGGCCACGCCTTGGGACCCTATTTGGTCTTGCTCCAAGTGGGGTTTACCTAGCCACGAACTGTTGCCAGACGTGCGGTGCGCTCTTACCGCACCTTTTCACCCTTACCGGCGCCGAAGCGCTTAGGCGGTTATTTTCTGTGGCACTTTCCGTAGGCTCACGCCTCCCAGGCATTACCTGGCACTTCGCCCTATGGAGCCCGGACTTTCCTCCCCCCCCTAATTTTCATAGAGGGCAGCGACTGTCCGATCGACTCTCCGCCGCGAAGGTTAACGGCAGAGCGACCGAAGAACAAGTGATAAACGCCTCCGGCCACGCCAGCGCGTCGGTTTTACTCGCCTTTCTGTTTATCCAGCGCGACCTGATAGAGAACATTCTTGCGCTCGCCGGTAATTTGCGCGGCCAACGCCGCAGCACGCTTGAGCGGCATCTCTTCGAGCAACAGATCGAGGATCCGCATCGCCTCACTGCTGACAGCGCCTTCTTCCTCGGGAGCCGTCCACCCCGCCACCAGCACCACGCACTCACCCCGCTGCTGATTACTGTCCGACTCGACGAACTCGCGTAATTGGGCGAGCGGCAAGCCCTTGAGCGTTTCGAACGTCTTGGTCAGCTCCCGCGCCAGCAAAGCTGGGCGTTCGGCACCAAACACCTGTTCCATGTCCTGCAGGCATTCGAGGATACGGTGCGGCGCCTCATAGAAAATCAGCGTGCGCGATTCCTCCTTGATGAGCTCCAGGCGCGCACGACGCCCCACTGCCTTGGCCGGCAGGAAGCCTTCGAAGATGAAGCGGTCCGACGGCAAACCCGCCGCCGACAGCGCCGCGATCAACGCACACGCCCCCGGCACCGGCACCACGTTGATACCCGCCGCACGCGCCTGACGAACCAGGTGATAGCCAGGATCGGAAATCAGCGGCGTGCCGGCATCGGAAATCAATGCGACATCGTCACCCGCGAGCAAGCGGGTAATAAAGCGGCTACCTTCATCACGCTCGTTATGCTCATGACAGGCAGCCAGGGGCGTGGGAATGCCGAAATGCTGCATCAGGCGCTGGGAGTGACGGGTGTCCTCGGCGGCAATCAAGGCGACCTCACGCAGAATCTTCAGCGCCCGGGCACTGATATCGTCCAGGTTGCCGATGGGCGTCGCCACCACATAGAGCGAGCCAGCAGCGGAATTCAAAGCACCTGGAGCAGTCAAAGCGCACACCTCATGATCGGTAAAACGGCCATTGTAACGCGTAGCGACGCTCGCGATACGGGCAAGCGACACCCGCTTTTGCGGCCTTTTGTGGCGCACAGCAACATTTACACCCGCTAAATTGGTCGATTCGCACGACCGACATCGCGCCCCGGCCAGTGCTTGGGTACAATTCCACGCTAATTTGATCGAGTATCAGGAACACTACATGATCGCTTGCCTGCGGCTGTTCTCTGCCCTATGCCTCGCTGCCTTGCTGGCGGCTTGCGCCAGCTCGCCCTCCTCCAGCCTTGGCGAACTTCCACGGACCCCGGATGCCAGCATCGAGCAACTGCTCGAAAAGGCCACCCAAAGCAAATCGCCGGAAGACGCGGCGCTGCTGCGCCTGAGCGCAGCCGACCTGGCCTATCGCCAGGGCAATGCCGGCCAGTCCGCGCAGATCCTGCAACAGGTCCCAGTGGAAACACTCAAGCCGGGCCAGCAGATCTTCGCCAACACCCTGGCGGCCGAACTGGCCATGACGCGCAACCAACCGAAAGCCGCGCTAACCGCCTTGAGCCATCCAAGCCTGCAGCGCCTCGGTGAAATGCCGGAAGAGCAACAGGTGCGCACCGGCACCGTTCGCGCCCGCGCCCTTGAAGCCGATGGCCAAACCCTCGCCGCCGCACGGGAACGCATCTTCATCGCCCCACTGCTCAGCGGTGAAGCCGCCAGCAAGAACCACGAGGCGATCTGGGTCTTGATCGCTTCGCTGCCGACCGACCAATTGCAGCCAACCACCACCGACGATCTTGGCGGCTGGATGGCCCTGGCGCTGGCAGTGAAATCTGCCGGCACCCTGGAGCAGCAGCAGGCGGCGATCGACAACTGGCGCGCCCAGAATCCGAAACACCCGGCCGCCAAACAGCTTCCACTGCCGCTGACCAACCTCAAGGACCTGGCCAGCCAGCCCCTGAGCAAGATCGCCCTGCTCCTGCCGCAGGACGGCCCGCTGGCATCGGTTGGCAAAGCATTGCGCGAAGGCTTCATGGCCGCCCACTACCAGGCACAACAAGCCGGGCAGAAACCGCCAGCCATCGAGTTCTATGACAGCTCGCGCCTGACCTCGCTCGACGAGTTCTATCGCAAGGCCCAGGCCGATGGCGTGCAACTGGTGGTAGGCCCGCTGGAAAAACCACTGGTCAAACAGCTCAGCGCCCGACCACAACTGCCTATCACCACGTTGGCGCTGAACTACAGCGAAGGCGCACAAGGACCCGCCCAGCTGTTCCAGTTCGGCCTGGCCGCTGAAGACGAAGCCCGCGAAGTCTCGCGCCGCGCTCGCGCCGATGGCTTGCATCGCGCCGCCATCATGGTCCCCAAGGGCGAGTGGGGCGACCGCGTACTCAAGGCGTTCAGCCAGGACTGGCAAGCCAATGGTGGCAGCATCGTCGCCACCGAGCGTGTCGACCAGCCGGTACAACTGGCCCAGCAGATTGCCGACATGTTCCAGCTGCGCCAGAGTGAAGGTCGCGCCAAGAGCTTGCAATCCACTGTTGGCTCGCAGGTAGCCGCCCAGCCGTCGCGTCGCCAGGACATCGAGTTCATTTTCCTCGCCGCAACGCCCCAACAGGCGCAGCAGATCAAGCCGACCTTGAACTTCCAGTACGCGGGTGACGTTCCGGTCTACGCCACGTCCCACGTCTTCAGCGCCAGCGGTGACGTCAACCAGTACAACGACATGAATGGCGTGCGCTTTTGCGAAACCCCATGGCTGCTGGACGCCAATGACCCTCTGCGTCGCCAGGTCACCGCGCAATGGCCGCAAGCGGCCGGCAGCCTGGGTCGCCTGTACGCCATGGGCGTGGACGCCTATCGCCTGGCGCCACGCCTGGGCCAGCTCAAGGCCCTGCCGGACAGCCGCATCGAAGGTCAATCGGGCAGCCTGAGCATGACCCAGAACCAGCGAGTGGTGCGTGAGTTGCCATGGGCGGAGTTCGTCAATGGTCAGGTGCAACGCTTGCCGAACACCCCGCGCTGATGCCTGAAAGGTCTCGCCAGCAATGCGGTAAAGATGCCGAGCGTCATGCGCTCGAGCATCTTCAGCAACACGGCCTGCAGCTACTGGCGCAGAACTGGTTGTGTAAACGCGGCGAGCTTGATCTGGTCATGCTGGAGGGCGATACAGTAGTATTCGTTGAAGTTCGCTACAGAAAAAACACTCAATGGGGTGGCGCGCTCGATAGCATCGATGAGCGCAAACGGCAAAAACTGATTTTTGCCGCGCAGTATTTTCTCCAGCGAGAGTCGCGCTGGGCTAACTCCCCTTGCCGCTTCGACGTGGTTGCGATCGACAGCAACCTCGATCAGTTGAACTGGTTGCAAAATGCCTTCGACAGCTGATTGCCTACGCCCCGAACCGGACACTACCACTCAACACTTTTGCTCTTTGCTTTGCGGGCTGCACATTCACGTGCCGGACAGCCGCGCTCAATAAGGTCACACAGATGGACATGCAATCCCGAATTCGCCAGCTTTTTCAGGCCAGTATCGACACCAAGCAACAGGCGATGGAAGTACTTGCACCGCACATCGAGCAAGCCAGCCAGGTGATGGTCAACGCCTTGCTCAACGAGGGGAAGATGCTTTCCTGCGGCAATGGTGGTTCCGCTGGCGACGCCCAGCACTTTTCGTCCGAGCTGCTCAACCGCTTCGAGCGCGAACGCCCGAGCCTGCCAGCCATTGCGCTGACGACGGACAGCTCGACGATCACCTCGATCGCCAACGACTACAGCTACAACGAAATTTTCTCCAAACAGATCCGTGCTCTTGGCCAGCCGGGCGATGTGCTGCTGGCAATTTCCACCAGCGGCAACTCGGCAAACATAATTCAAGCGATCCAGGCCGCACATGATCGCGAAATGATTGTCGTAGCATTGACCGGTCGCGATGGCGGCGGCATGGCGTCGCTGCTTTTGCCTGAGGACGTAGAGATTCGCGTACCGGCCAACGTTACCGCACGTATCCAGGAAGTCCACCTGCTGGCGATCCACTGCCTTTGCGACTTGATCGACAGCCAACTGTTCGGGAGTGAAGAATGACCCCTAATCGCCTCGGCCTACTGGCCCTGACACTGTGCCTCGGCATCAGCGGCTGCACCTCGGTGGTTAATGCCAGCCGTGAAGCGCCGATTGAAGATGATCGCGGCACCCGCACTTTCGGCAGCAAGATCGACGACTCATTGATCGACACCAAGGTCGGCGTCAACATCGCCAAGGCCGATCCGGCCCTGGACAACGATTCGCACATTGTCGTCACCAGCTTCAACGGCGTCGTGCTGCTCGCCGGGCAAACCCCGCGTGCCGACCTCAAGGCCAAGGCCGAACAGGCCGCTGCCGCCGTCCAGCGGGTGAAGACGGTCCACAACGAACTGCAGGTCCTGCCACCCTCTGGCTTCCTTGCCCGCCAGAACGACACCTGGCTGACCTCCAAGATCAAGACCCAGATGCTCACCGATCCGAACATCCCCGGCTCGCGCATCAAGGTGGTCACCGAGAACGGCATCGTTTACCTGCTGGGCTTGCTGACCAAGCAGGAAGCCGCCCAGGCGACGAACCTGGTGCAAGGGGTTTCCGGTGTGCAGAAGATTGTGAAGCTGTTTGAGTACATCGACTGACCCCGCTCCTGTAGGAGCTGCCGCAGGCTGCGATCTTTTGATCTTAAAAGACAAAATCAAAAGATCGCAGCCTCGTTTCACTCGACAGCTCCTACGCTTGAAGGTGGTGAAGTAATA
>NZ_APIO01000144.1:0-1753 GCF_000408945.1 Pseudomonas sp. G5(2012) | reverse complement strand
GTCAGCACCACGATTACTGGCGCTACCGGCGGCAACTTTGAGAACCTGGTGCCAAATCCCGAGCCCGCAGTCACCCAGATCAGTGACAGCGTTGACAAGGTCACCATAACCATCGAAAGCGCTGGCAATGTGCTAGAAAATGCCGCGCCGACCTTCATTATCAAAGTCGATCAGAAGCTCGATCATGATCTGACGGTGACTTTGAGCAACGGCCAATCCGTAACCATCGCGGCCGGCTCGACACAAACCACCTACGCCCTGCCGACTCAGGGTGATGATGTTTATAAAGATGGCGAGACCATCAAGCTGGGCATCACCACCGCCGCTGTGGACGGCCAGACGTTTGAAAACCTGGTGATTGGCATCGAAGCCGAAGTTAACATCGGCGACACTACCAGCGAAGTGATCGCCACCCTGACCGTCGACAAGTCGTCGGTCGTTGAAGGCGGTTTGGTCACCTATACCGTGACCCTGAGCAATGCAGCGGGCCTGCCAATCAACAACCACGGCGAGCTGACGTTCAAGCTTACCGACGGCACGACCATCACCGTTCCAGCGAACGGCACCACGGGTTCGGCCATCGTGGCCACGACCAATGACGTGTTCACCGGCGGCCAGCCCTCGCTGGTCAACAAGCTGGAAACCGTGACGGGTGGCGAGAAATTCGAACAGCTGACCCTGGATCAGAACACGCTGACCACGACCGTCACCGACCAGCCGGCTGGAGCGGGCGACGCAGTCACTGTCATCATCGAAAGTGCTGGCGACGTGTTGGAGAATGGCGCACCGACTTTCACCATCAAGGTTGACCAACAACTTGATCACGACCTGACCGTGACCTTGAGCAACGGCCAGACTGTGGTGATCGCCGCAGGTGCGTTGCAGACCACTTACGCCCTGCCAGCCCAGGGTGATGACGTCTATAAGGACGGCAGCACCGTCAACCTTGGCATCAGCGGTGCGACTGCCGATGGCAGGGTTCTGGAAAACCTGGTCGTTGGCAATCCGGCGTCTGTGGTCATCAGCGATACCATCAGCGAAGTCGTTGCGACACTCACCGCGGATAAAACCACCGTCGCCGAAGGCGGCCAGATCACCTACACCGTGACCCTGACCAACGCCGCCGGTCTGCCGATCAACAATCACGGCGAACTGACCTTCACCCTGACCGATGGCACACAGATCAAGGTGCCGGCCAACACGACTTCCGGTTCGTTCACCATCACCGCCCCGGATGACATCCTGGTCGGCGGCCAGCCTACCATCATCAACAAGCTGGAATCGGTGAGCGGTGCGGACAATTTCGAAAAACTGACCCTCGGGCAGAACGCGCTGGAAACCACTGTCACCGACGAGCCGGCCGGTCAAGACGACCAGGTCGGCATCTCCATCGTCGGCAATGGCTCGGTGGCGGAAAACCAGGATCCGAGCTTCACCATCAAGCTGGACAAGGCCCAGGATCACGCCCTGACCGTGACCCTGAGCAACGGCCAGACCGTGACCTTCGCCATTGGCGAAACCGAAAAGGTGCACACCCTTTCGGCTCAAGGCGATGACGTCTACAAGGATGGCAGCACCGTAACGCTCGGCGTCAACGGCGCCACTGCCGGTGGCACTGCGCTGGAAAATCTGGTCATTGGCAATCCGGCTTCGGTGCTCATCACCGACACCACCAACGACGTGGTGGCCAAGCTGACCGTGGACAGCACCAGCGTCAGCGAAGGTGGCCAGATCACCTACACCGTGACCCTGA
>NZ_APIO01000143.1:0-5340 GCF_000408945.1 Pseudomonas sp. G5(2012) | reverse complement strand
CGCAGCAATGGATATGTACTCAGTCACCAACATCCTGGTCGGCTGTCAGGCCGCCATCACAAGTGCACTGACAATCAAAAACCAGTGCACTTTGCGCCAAGCCAGCCCCTGGTTCGAGCGCGTAGTTTTGTGTCGTGGGTTAGACGTTCGTCCTGACCTCCACCTGAATAACAACAAGATTTCTGGTGACCCATGAGCACAGTAGATCCGATCACCCTGGCAGTCGTGCGTGGCGCGCTCGAAACCGCGCAACGGGAAATGACCATCACCCTTGAGAAAACCGGTCGTTCAAGCGTTTTCAACCTGGCCCACGATTACTCCAACGCACTCTTCGATCACCTTCCGGAAATGATCCTGCAAGGCCAGGACATCCCGATTCACCTCGGATCGCTGATTCCGGCGATGAAATGCGTGGCCGGTTTCTTCGGCGATGACGTCCAGGAAGGCGATGTGATTTATCACAATGACCCCGCTTACATGGGCAGCCATATTCTCGACTGCTGCATGTACAAACCGGTGTTCTACCAAGGCGAGCTGGTGTTCTGGGCGGTGTGCAAAGGTCACCTGACCGACATCGGCGGACCGGTGCCTGCCGGCTACAACCCGGATGCCAGGGAAATCTACGCCGAAGGCTTGCGGATCCCGCCGGTCAAGCTCTGGTCCCAAGGCAAGCGCCGTGAAGACGTGATCAACCTGCTGCTGACCAACATGCGCGCCCGGGCCTACCAGGAAGGCGATCTCAACGCCCAGTACGGCGCCTGCAATGTGGGTGAACGGCATTTGCTGGAACTGCTCGATCGTTATGGCGTGGCGCAGGTGCGTGCGTGTATCGCCGAATTGAAAGACATGGCGGACCGGCACATGCGGGCCTTGCTGCGAGAAGTACCGGATGGCCTCTACAGCGGCACTGCCGTGCTGGAAGACTCGGGCCATGGGCTGGGTGAACTGTCGATCACCGCGCAAGTGGAAATTCGCGGCGACGAGGCGCACATCCTGATCGAAAGTCCGCCGCAGGTGCCGTACTTCATCAACTCCTACGCCGGCAACTCGGTGTCCGGGGTGTACCTGGGGCTGATGATGTTCGCCCAGGTACCGCCACCGTACAACGAAGGGCTGTACCGCTGCGTGACGGTCGACCTCGGCCCGCCGGGCACCTTGTGCAACGCCCAGGAACCGGCGCCCCACGTCAACAGCACCACCACACCGATGGAAACCCTGGCCGACGCGGTGCGCCAGGCCCTGGAACAAGCGGCCCCCGATCGGGTCACGGCCTCCTGGGGCCACGCCAGCGGGATCAACATTGCCGGCCATGATCCGCGCAATGGCAACGACGAGTACGTGACCATGGTGCTCGCCTCGATCATTTCCGGCGCCGGTGCGAACAAGGCCATGGACGGTTGGCCGGCGTGCGGTCCGTTGTGCTGTTTCGGCGCGTTGATGTCCGGTGATATCGAGTTGCTGGAGTACGCCTACCCGATCCTCATCCATCGCTACAGCCTGATGACTGACAGCGGTGGTGCCGGCGAATTTCGCGGTGGTTCTGGCACGCGAATCGAAATCGAACCGCTGGATCACGCGATGACCGTGGTCGGTTTTGGCGAGGGTCGACAACTGCCGACGTCTGGTGCCGCGGACGCGAACAACGTCCTGCTCGAACCGAAGCTGGGCCGATTGATTCACCGCAAGAACGACGGTGAGGAGCAGTCCTTTATCTACAACGCGCAGCTCATCGCGCAACCGGGCGAACGGGTGATCAACATCAACCCTGGCGGCGGTGGCTATGGCGATCCCCTGCGGCGCCCGGTCGCCAGCGTGGTCGACGACGTACGCAACGGCCTGGTGTCCCGCGAAGGCGCCCGCCTGGAATACGGCGTGGTGATCGACGGCAACGGCCAGGTCGATGACGCCGCGACTCGTGCGTGCCGCGCCACGCACTGATCGCCCCCCTTTGAGCTATCTGGAACCCCTGATCATGAGCAAGCAACAATATCGCCTGGGCATCGACGCCGGCGGCACCTTCACCGATTTCATCCTGGCCGATCGCAGCGGCAACGTGCAGTTGTTCAAGGCACCGTCGACGCCCCAGGACGGCACGATCGCCATCCGCAACGGGCTGGCGCAAATCGCTGACGCCATCGGCCGCCCCCCCGCCGAAATCATTGGCGACTGTGACCTGTGCATCAACGGCACCACCGTGGCCCTCAACGCGTTGATCGAGAAAACCGGGGTCAAGGTTGGCCTGCTGTGCACCGAAGGGCATGAGGACAGCCTGGAAATCCGCCTGGGCCACAAGGAAGACGGCCATCGCTACGATGCCAGCTACCCGCCGGCCTACATGCTGGTGCCGCGTCATCTGCGGCGCCCCATCGGCGGCAGGATCCTCAGTGACGGCAGCGAATACGCCGCCCTCGACGAAAACGCGATTGCTGAAGCAATCGAGTATTTCCGCGAACAGGACGTCAAGGCCGTGGCCATTTCGTTCGTCTGGTCGGTGCGCAATCCGAGCCACGAACAACGCGCCGCCGAGAGGGTGCGCGCGGCATTGCCGGGTGTATTCGTCTGCACCGGCAACGAAGTGTTCCCGCAGATCCGCGAATACACCCGCACCTCGACCACCGTGGTCAACGCGTACCTAAGCCCGGTCATGGGCCGCTACATCGAACGCATCGACGCCTTGTTCGAAGAGCTCGGCGCGCAGCAGCCCACGCGCTACTTTCAATCCAACGGTGGCCTGGCACCCGGTGTAGTGATGCGCGAACGCGCGGTGAATGCGATCAACTCAGGGCCCGCGTCCGCGCCGCAAGCCGGGTTGTGCGTGGCGCAGCCATTCGGCATAGACAACGTGATCACGGTGGACATGGGCGGCACTTCGTTCGACATCACCTTGAGCAAGTCAGGACGCACCAACTTCAGCAAGGACACTGACTTCCTGCGCTATCGCATCGGCGTGCCGATGATCCAGGTGGAAACCCTAGGCGCCGGCGGCGGCTCGATCGCCTATCTCGACGATTTCGGCATGCTCCAGGTCGGCCCGCGCAGCGCCGGCGCCAACCCGGGACCGGTGTGCTACGGCAAGGGCGGCACCGAGCCGACCGTGACCGACGCCAACCTGGCCCTGGGTTACCTGGCCGACGGCGCGCTGTTGGGCGGCAGCATCCGGCTCAATCGCCAGGCCGCCATAGAGGCGATCCGGAGCAAAATCGCCGAACCCTTGGGCATCAGCGTCGAACGCGCGGCGATCGGCATCATCACCTTGGTCAACCTGAACATGGTCAGTGGCATTCGCCGGGTATCGGTCGAACGCGGCTATGACCCACGGGACTTTGCCCTGATCGGCGCGGGCGGTGCGGCGGGCATGCACGTCATGCGCCTGGCCGAAGAAATCGGCAGCAAGGTGGTGCTGATTCCGAAAGTGGCTTCCGGGCTGTGCGCCTACGGGCAGATTCTTTCCGATATCCGCTACGACCAATTGACCACGCTGCCGATGCGCCTCGACGACGAACTGGTCGACCTGCCGTTGCTCAACCAGACCTTGCGTGACCTGCGCGAGCGCGGGATGAAAAACCTGCGCGACGATGGCTTTGGCGCTGGTAATAACGTCCAGTGCCTCTACAACCTGGAGATCCGCTACCTCGGTCAGATTCACGAGTGCAGCGTCGAGCTGACCTGCGATCAGCTGGATCAGTCGGGCCTGGTTGCGTTGCGTGAGGCGTTCCATACCCGGCACAAGGCGCTGTTCTCCTACAGCGAAACCGAGAGCCCGGTAGAACTGGTGAACCTCGAGTGCTCGGTAATTGCGCGCCTGCAACGTCCGCCCATGCCGGAACTACCGCCGGCTATCGATGATGTCGCGCCTAAGGCCACCGATCATCGGTCGATGTTGTTCAGCGCCCAGTCGTCCTGGCAGCAAACGCCGGTGTACAACGGTGACCGCTTGCAATCGGGGCAAACGGTAAAAGGCCCCTGCGTGATCGAAGAGGCGACCACCAACATCGTTGTCCCTCCTGGCTGGCAGGCCACGCTCGCGCCATCGGCCACCTACCGGCTGACACCCGGTGATTGACCGCCCGTAGACATTGGCAAATGATGGCAACCCAACGGTGCCGACGGCTTTTTTTGCGTCGGCACCGTCCTCATAATAAAAAAGATACGAGGGCAGCCATGGCCTACAAACTCTCCACACGCTCCTGGCCAGACAGTCAACGCCAGCCGCTCTGGGCCCAGGCCATTGGCAGTGCCTACTTTCCGCTGTCCCTGGAATTCGCACCTGACCGCCCTTTCAGCGGCAGCCTGCAGATCTGGGAAACCGGCAGCACCGCGCTAACCCTTTCTCGCTTGCGCTCCAGCCAACTGGGCTATTCGCGCAGCAAAGCCCAGGTCAGCGAAGACCACGAAGCCTGCTACCTCGTCACCGTACCGCGGCGCAGCGAAGTGCATTTCGAACAGGACGGCCGCGCCTTGCATTGCCAACCGGGTGGTTTCATCTTCGAACGGGGCGACGCGCCCTACCGCTTTCACTATGCCAGCGACAACGATCTGTGGGTGTTCAAGCTCCCCGAACGCGCGCTGCATGGCCAATTGCGCGGAGCCGAACGCTACACGCGCCTGTGCTTCGACGCCAGGCGCGCACTCGGGCGGGTCTTTGTCGACCAACTGGCGATGTGCGCCGCACGTTTCGACGAGTGCGACGAGGCCGCCCGGCATATGCTGCTGGAGCAGGCCCTTTCGACGTTGTTGATGGCATTGCGTGATGATGAGCGGGTGCTGAGCAGCGAAAGCTCGAACCTGGCCGCCCTGCATTTGCAACGCATCGAGCAGTACGTCGACCAGCAACTGGGCAACCCGGACCTGGCGCCGCCGATGATCGCCGAGGCCTGCGGGTTGTCCGTGCGTTATGTGCACAAACTCTTCAGCACCACGTCCTACAGCCTCGGCGAATGGATTCGCCTGCGCCGCCTTGAGGCGGTCAACAGAGGCCTGCGCGACCCCAACTGCCACCTGTCGATCGGCGAGCTGGCCATGCGCTGGGGCTTCAGCGACCAGGCGCAATTTACGCGAAGCTTTCGCCAGCACTTTGGGTGTACGGCCAGGGAAGTGCGCAGTGGGGTTCGGTTGGCTGCGTCTTCGAATATTGGTGTCTGAGGCAGGTTTCAGCTCTGACAGCCGAGCCGTTCCCTTGGTGTACATATCCATTCCTGCGGTAACGACCACTCAGGGTTCCGCTTTAACTGTAGGAGCCAGGCTTGCCGGCGAAGGCGTCCTGGCAGGCGATAATTGTCTTTCAGGCGTACATATCCATTGCTGCGGTAACGACCACTTGGGGTTTCGCCCTTACGGCGA
>NZ_APIO01000142.1:0-1633 GCF_000408945.1 Pseudomonas sp. G5(2012) | reverse complement strand
GGCACCGAGTGGCGGGGGGGATTTACCAGAGCGCCAGGGTATAGCTGAGGATCAGTCGATTCTCATCCAGGTCACTGCCGAAATGGGTCGAGCGCACCGTCGCGTTGCGCCACTTCACGCCGACATTTTTCAGCGGCCCGCTCTGTACGACGTAGCCAATGTCGGTATCCCGTTCCCATTCCTTGCCTTGCGGGCGATTTGCGCCCAGATCGATGTTGTCGCCGCTGAGGTAGCGGGTCATGAAGGTCAGGCCCGGCACGCCAATGGCCGCAAAGTTGTAGTCGTAGCGCGCCTGCCAGGACTGTTCGTCCTTGCTGGCGAAGTCGCCAATCTGCACGAAGTTCACCAGGAAGGCGTCGGTGCCGTTGACGTAGGCGTAGCCGGTGTCGCCGCTCATGCCTTGATAACCCAGGCCCAACGCATGCCCACCAAGGTTATAGGTGAACATTGCGCCAATGGCGTTGTTATCGACATTGCTGCCCCCATCGTCCGTTGAACGGGCGAAGCGCAGATCCGTCTTCAACGACTGGCCGGTCGTCACTGGCAACACGTAGGTCAGGTTGACCAGGTGCTGGCTGTAGAAGTTGTCGAGGTGACCGTAGCTATAGCCGGTGGCGAGGTTGCTGGTCCATTTGTAGTTCAGGCTGGCGAAATCGAAGCGGTCGCTGTCGATGTGACGTGTGGTGATGCCTTTGGCGCCGGTTCGGGTGATGCCCATGTCCTCGTAGTCCGAGGAGTCGCGCTGATTGACCTGCGTCAGGCGCCCGGCGTCCACGGTCAGGCCTTCGAGTTCCAGCGACGTCAACTGACCGCCCTTGAAGGTTTGCGGCAACAACCGTGAATCGTTAGCCAGTACCGTCGGCAGCTTCGGCAGCAACGTACCGAGTTTCAGTGTGCTTTTGGAGGCGCGCACTTTGGCGGTCAGGCCCAGTTCGCCGTACTCGTCCTGCGCACCCTTGCTCGTGTCGCGATGGCGTTTGAGCAGGCCGGAACCTGCGCGATCAGGGCTGGAGTCGAGCTTGACGCCGACCAGTCCGATGGCATCGAAACCGACACCGATCAACCCTTCGGTGAAGCCCGATTCATAGCGCAGCAGGAAGCCTTGGGCCCATTCCTCTTGTTTGGATTGGGCGGCGTTGGCCTGACGATAATCTCGGTTGAAGTAAAAATTGCGCAGCTCCAGGCTGGCCTTGCTGTCTTTGATGAAGTCCGCATGGGCCTGGGTGGCAAGGCTGGTGCCTGCGAGGAATAGACTGAAAAGGGTAGGTTTCATGTTTGTCTCTTGTTGTTATGGGCAAGCCGATCCCGCACTGGCCGTGGCCGGTGGAGGGAAGGCTGGTTGGCGGTGCCCTGGCCGGGCGGCGCAGGGCGGGCGTAAAAAAGCGCGAAGCCAAGGGGCGCACTCGCGCTCGAGGCATTGGCCCCGGAAACACTGCAGCGTCAGTGACTGCTGGCCATGGCAGCGCCCAGGCCGGTCTGGGCGCGCACGAACTGATCGGCATAGGCCGCGCGTTCACGATCGGCACGCTCGCTGCGGTCCAGCCTGGACACCACCACTATGACCAGGAAGGCCAGGGGCATGGAGAACAGTGCCGGCTGGTCGTAGGGGAAGATCGCCTGGGCATGGCCCAGT
>NZ_APIO01000141.1:0-680 GCF_000408945.1 Pseudomonas sp. G5(2012) | reverse complement strand
GGCTCGACCCCGGTCGGCTCGCACATCATGAAATGCGCGGCCGAGAACATCATTCCGTCCACCGTGGAGCTGGGCGGCAAGTCGCCGAACATCTTCTTCGAAGACATCATGCAGGCCGAACCGTCCTTCATCGAGAAGGCCGCCGAAGGCCTGGTGCTGGCGTTCTTCAACCAGGGCGAAGTCTGCACCTGCCCTTCCCGCGCCCTGGTGCAGGAATCGATCTACGACGACTTCATGAAAGAGGTGATGAAAAAAGTCCTGTCGATCAAACGTGGCGACCCGCTGGACACCGACACCATGGTCGGCGCCCAGGCGTCCGAGCAGCAATTCGACAAGATCCTGTCCTACCTGGAAATCGCCAAGGGCGAAGGCGCCGAGCTGCTGACCGGCGGCAAGGTGGAAAAACTCGAGGGCAACCTGGCGAGCGGCTATTACATCCAGCCGACGCTGCTCAAGGGCACCAACAAGATGCGCGTGTTCCAGGAAGAAATCTTTGGCCCGGTGGTGAGCATCACCACCTTCAAGGACGAAGCCGAAGCCCTGGCCATCGCCAACGACACCGAGTTCGGCCTGGGTGCCGGCCTGTGGACCCGCGACATCAACCGCGCCTATCGCATGGGCCGGGCGATCAAGGCGGGTCGCGTGTGGACCAACTGCTACCACCTGTACCCGGCGCATGC
>NZ_APIO01000140.1:0-8850 GCF_000408945.1 Pseudomonas sp. G5(2012) | reverse complement strand
AGCAATGGATATGTACTCCATCCCCCCAGTCAATCCCGTTGCAGCTTACGAATCAGCGTCCCTATATCAATCCCCAAATGCTGCGCAGCCTTACGCTTGCTCCCACACAAATGCACCGCGCGCAAAATCACCTGCCGTTCAAAATGCTGAACCTGAAGCTTGAGGTTTTGCTGAGGGTCGTCCGAGGCTTCATCCTGCACGACCGAGGGGGCTGACTGTTCCCGTGAACGCACCGGTTGGAGGAGTTCAGCCGGCAGGTGATGCTCCTGCGCCTCATCGTCAGCCAGCACCGCCAGGCGTTCGAAGATGTTCACCAACTCGCGAATGTTGCCCGGGAAGTCGTAGCTCAGCAGACGCTTGCGACACCCGGCGGACAGGCTCAGGGACGGTACGCGATCGCCATTGATTCGGCTCAGCAGGATGTCGATGAGAAACGGCAAGTCATCGCGGTGCTGGCGCAACGGCGGAATCTCCACCGGCAGCACGGCAAGACGATAATAGAGGTCGGCGCGAAACTCACCCATGTCCACCAGATGACGCAAGTCCTTGTTGGTGGCGGCAATCACCTGTACCTGCACGGATTTGCTCAGGGGCGAGCCGACCGACTGGATGGTGCTGTCTTCGAGAAATTTCAGCAGCTTGGCCTGTACGTGTAGCGGGATCTCACCGATCTCGTCGAGGAACAAGGTGCCGCCGGACGCTGCTTCGATATAGCCTTGCTTGCCGCCCGCCAGGGCGCCGGTGAAGGCGCCGCGCTCGTAGCCGAACATCTCGGACTCGAACAGGCTCTCCGGGATGCTCCCGCAATTGACGTGGATGAACGGACGATCCCCCCAGCCAGCCGCACGATGAATGTGCCGGGCGATGGCGGTCTTGCCGACGCCGGGTTCACCCAGCAGCAACAGACGCGCGCGCCGGCGAAAAGCCCGAACGCCAGTGTCGGCGATGCTCGACAGCTGCGGTGACAGGTGCAGGGCGTTGTCCTGGGGATCACGCAGGCCTTGAGGCTCCGGTGGCCGGGTATTGAGCGAAGCCCGGCGCTGCGGCTGGCTGGCGTCGAAGTCTTTCTGGGTGAGCATCCTGAACGGTTTTTCGTAGGCCCCCGTGGGGATCGCGTGGGTACTGCTGAGCAGCACCCGGCCTTCCCGAGAGCGGGTCAACGCACTGTTGCCACCGCGGTTCAACGCTGCCAGCAAATCGTCGTAGTTCAACGCCGAGCGCTGGAAAAAATCACTTTCGGACAGCCCCACGGCCTGCTGCTTGGACAGGCGGTTGACGCGTTCGGCGGCCAGGTTGATAAAACGCAATCGGCCCTCGCCGTCAGTGACGATCAGCGCTTCGCTGAAGCTGTCGAGCAAGGCATGCAAGGCCGGCGTTTCCAGCAGCGCGCCCAGCACTTCGCTGCTGACATTGACCGAAGAACGCATGCCCATCTGCAGCGTGGGTGGCAGGTTGGAGTCTTTCATGGGTGCAACTCTTGGGGGGTGCGAACGCCCTGGCATGCGCGAAACACCGCCACGCGCCAGGCCACGCCTTCGCGAATCAGGATGCGCGAGCAATGCACATTGAAGTTCAGGCTGCGCCCGCTCAAATCCGGCAGGGGCAGGCTGTGCCAGGTGCGTTCGGGCAAGGCATTGTCCAGCAGCAAGCGGGCGATACCGGCGCCATGGGTGATGCCGAAGGTGTCCTCGAAGGCCGCGTTGCGCCATTGCGGCTGCAGGTGTTCATCGATGACCAGCACCGCGTCAGGCACGGCATCGAAGACCCGGCGCAAGGCGTCGATGCGCTGCTCGGCATCGTGCTGCATGCGCAACTCCTGGCTGACGTCACGAATACTGCCCCACATGCGCAACAGCTGGCCATTGACGATGGTGGCCCGGACGTCGTTCTCCACGTAGGCAGGCGAACCATCGTGGCGGCGATCCACCGACAGTGCTCCGTCGACATGGAACCCGGCCTCGATCAGGCGTCGCACGAATTCTTCGTTGGCCGGGCTGCGCGGCCAGTACAGGCGCACCGGTTGCTGGTTGAAATCGACATCCGACGGCATCTCGTAGACCTCGGCCATGGCCCGGTTGCACAGGCGCCAATGAGAGTCGTTTTCGAACACCTGGCGCACAATCTCATCCGGGGCATGGTTGATGTCCACCGCCTCGGCGAATTCGATGCACCAATAGGCGACCTTGGCGCTTTGCAGCATCTGGTTCATCACCTCATTGGCGTTATGCATCTCCCGCAACCGGTGCCCCAGCGTGCCCAGCGCAATCATCAACAGGTGCAGGCAGGCTGGTTGCACGTCACGCCATTGCAGCAATCCGCTGGCAATCACAGGCAGCAGGCCGCCGTTGCGCCGTATCAGCGTCAGTTCCAGGCTGTGGACCAGCTCGTCCGCGGGCGGGTTGGCAAGCAGCGCCTGTACCGTGCGCAACGATTCGAGACTCAGTACACGTTCGATCGGCTGATTGAGCAGTTCTTCAGGTGCATAGCCCAATTGATCGCTCAGGCTGGAGGACAGGCTGAGCAGTTGTCCGTCGGCGGCAAAGGTACTGGTCAGGGGCTGGGTTTTGTTTGCCAGCAAATTCAGGATATCCATCGGTGGATCGGCTCGATTCGGCTAATGGGACCTGGGCGCACAGTGCCAGGGCAATTTGACAGGGCATTTCGCATGCCAACTCAAAAACCATTGAACAGGAGGGCATGCGCGCAACCGTGATGATCGAGTGCTGCGTTATTGCAGCATAATCGGCAAACCCGCAGCGTGTTGAAAAATCAATGGTGATGCGCAGGCGCTGGGCTGTCAGTGAAGGCGTGGGTAAATTCACGTTCGCCATCAAGCCGGCGCCTACAGGAAAAAATCGATCTAAAAATACCGGCCCACACGCCGGTTGTTTTGCTAATCTGAGGTTGTAGGTGAGAACGCAGACTGATGCGCAAGCGGATAGCGAGGACGCGTGGGGCGCGCTCCGAAGGGTACACGGTTAGAAAGATCTCCGCGCTGAGATCCAGCCCTTATGCCGTGTGAAGCAGGACAGCGCTTATTGCTGTTGCTGTGGGAGTCCTGATAAACCTCGTAAGCCAGAGACCAGCGCTGGCCACCTACTTGGCTCTTGAAGCCGACTTGTGCAGCTGGATATATACAGCTAGCCAAGATCAAATGCCCCGAACTCCGGGGCATTTGTTTGTCTGTCATACCAGGTTGATCGTGACATCGATATTGCCACGGGTTGCCTTGGAGTACGGGCAAGTCTGATGCGCCGCGTCCACCAGCGTCCTGGCCAACACAGGGTCCAGGCCCGGCAGGCTGACATCCAGGCGCGCCTGAAGGAAATAGGCATTGCCGGTATTGCCCAGGTCCACTTCAGTAGCAACGCTCACGTCAGCCGGCAAGCTCACCTTCAACGCAGTGGCTGCCTTGCCCATGGCGCCAATGAAGCAAGCCGACCAGCCCGCACCCAACAGCTGTTCCGGATTGGTGCCGCTACCGGAAGAACCGGGCGGGGATAGCTTGATGTCCAGGCGGCCGTCGTCGCTTCGCGATTCGCCTTGACGGCCGCCAGTGGTCACGGTCCTGCCGGTGTAAAGGACAGTTTCGATTTGATTGATCATGCAAGACTCCTGCTGAGGTTGGGGGCTTCAGTCCTGGCTGAAGTGCGACCCACCCACTGTTTCATCTTCATGTCATGGAAATGTGTCCTGAACCGACGGATGTGTATCGCTGTGTACGTTCGCTGGCGATCAATACACATTGATACAAAAGCTCAGGCTTTTACCCAGCGCTGGCGACTCCAGCTGCTCAGGGTGTCGACGGCAAACACCAATACCAGCATCGCGAGTATGACCGTACTGGCCTGGGCCTCCTGGAACAGGCTGAGGTTGAGGTAGAGCATTTGTCCCAGGCCACCGGCACCGACGAAACCGAGCACGCTGGCCATGCGGATGTTGTTTTCCCAGCGGTACAGGATATAGGCCAGCAACTGCGGGAACAGATTGGGCAGGGTGCCGTAGCAGAACGCCCCTATGGCGTTGCCCCCCTGCAGGCGGATCGCATCGGCAGGTTCTGGCGGGGTATTTTCCAGTGCTTCGGCAAATAGCCGGCCCAGCACACCGGTCGTGTGCAGCGCCAAGGCCAGGGTGCCGGCATTGGGGCCGAGCCCGGCGGCCAGGACCATCAGCACCGCCCACACCAGCTCCGGAATTGCGCGCAAGGCATTGAGTATCAGGCGCGACAGTCCCTGCAACGGCCAGCCGAATCGACCCGCCGCGGGCAACGCCAGCAGCAAGCCGAACACTGTTGCCAACAGCGTGCCCAGGGCTGACATCGCAAGGGTTTCCAGCGCGCCGCGGGCAATGGCCTGCAAATGCCCCGTGCTCAGGTCCGGGCTGAGAAAGCGCTGCACATAGGCGGCCATCTGTTTCAGGTTGCCACTGGCGCCCAGTTCACCGAGGTCGATGCCCAGGTAGCGGAACGAAGTGAGCACCGCGGTGCCGATGCACAGCACCAGCAGCAGGTTGAGCAGGCGCTTCATGCCAGCCTCCAGCGCAGCAGCCTGCTCAACTGATCGGCGAACAGCACCAGGACGAGGAAGGTCAGCAACAGGCTGGCCACCTCACCGCCGGCGAACATGCGCATCGACAGGTCGATTTGCTGGCCCAGGCCACCGGCCCCGACGAAGCCCATCACCACCGAAGCGCGAATAGCGCATTCCCACCGGTACACCGTGTACGACAACAATTCCGCCGCGACATTGGGCAGGATCCCGTAGCTGAATGCCGCCAGCCGACCACTGCCGGCTTGCAGCAACGCGTGGGCGGGGCGTTGGTCGACCGACTCGAAGATTTCCGCGTAGACCTTGCCCAGCATGCCACTGTAGGTAATCGCAATGGCCAGGACCCCGGCCGTCGGGCCCAGGCCAACGGCGCGCACGAACAGCAGCGCCCAGACGATTTCCGGCACGCTGCGCAGGAAAATCAGCACGCCGCGCACCGGCCAGCGCAGCAGTTGCCCCCACAGGCTCGGGCGACCGGCGCGGGACGCAGCCGACAACGACAGCGCGCGGCTGGCCAGCAGGCTGGCGGGGATCGCCAGGAGCAGCGCCAGGGCCATGCCGGCCGTGGCGATGGCCAGGGTCTGCAAAGTGGCTTGCCACAACAGCTCGAGGAATTCTGCGCCATGGGCGGGCGGCCAGAAGGTCGCGACAAAGCGACCCATCTCGCCCCGGTTGTCACTGGCCAGCAACACACTCAGGTCCAGTTCGCTCAAGCGCATGCCCGGCCACAACAGGGCAATCGCCAACAGGCTTAGGAGCAGGCGTGGTCGGGCGGCGGGGTCACGGGTGTCACGGCTCAGCATCGGGGAATCTGCACACTCAAGGGGAGGACCGGGGGCGGCGAGGGCTGCAACTGTTCGTTGGCGTAGAGTGCATCGAGCTGCTCGCGGTCGACGGCGCTGGCCGGCAGGTCGAAGAGAATCTGCCCGTCACGCAAGCCGATGATCCGCGAGAAATGCGCCAGCGCCAGGTCCACCGCGTGCAAGCTGGCGACCAGGGTAACGGCATGCTCGCGCGCATGCTCGCAGAGAACCTTGAGCGTATGGCCGGCCAGCACCGGGTCCATGGCCGACACCGGTTCATCGGCCAGCAATACCTCGGGGGCCTGGTACAGCACCCGGGCAATGCCCACGCGTTGCAGTTGACCGCCGGACAATTGCTGGCACTGGGTGAAGAGCTTGTCGTGCAGGTCCAGCCTGGCCAATGCCGCGCGAGCCCCCGGGACATCCAGCGGATGCACCAGGTTCAACAGGCTCTTGCCCAATCCCCATTGGCCGATTTTTCCCGCCAGCACCGCAGTGATCACCCGCTGGCGCGGTGGCAGCGGCGGTGCTTGATGCACCAGGCCGATACGCGCGCGCAGGCGTTGGCGCTGGCGCGCCGACAGATGCCAGGGCTGTTCACCCAGCACCTGCAATTCGCCGTTGCCAGGGCGCAGGCCGGTGGCAAGGACGTTGAGCAGGCTCGACTTGCCAGCGCCGGACGGGCCGATGATGGCGACGTGTTCACCGGCTTCGATGTGCAAGTCCAGGCTGTGCAGCGCCTGTACGCCGTTGGCGTGGGTGAGGCTGACCCGGGTCAGGTGCAAGGTCATTTGAGCAGGTCGGCGGCGCGTGCGGCTTCCTCGATGCCCTTGTAGTTCTCAGGCTTGGTCTCGATGAAACGGCTGGCAGCCTGCAAGTCCAGGATCGCTTTTTGCTCAGGGTTCGCAGGATCGAGGGCGAGGAAGGCGGCCTTGATCTTTGCCGCCAGCGCCGGGTCGAGGGTGCCGCGCACGGTCCAGTTGTAGTCGTAGTAGGCCGGGGTGGTGGCAAAGACCTTGACCTTATTGGTGTCGACCTTGCCGGCCTTGACCAGCTTTTCCCAGACGCTGGCGTTCAGCACACCGGCGTCGACTTTGCCCGCCTGGACCCAGGCAACGGTGGCGTCATGGGCACCGGAGTAGCCCACGCGACTGAAGAACGTTTCCGGCTTGATGCCGTCCTGCAGCATGAAATAGCGCGGCATCAAGCTGCCAGACGTCGAGGACACCGAACCGAAGGCGAAGGTCTTGCCCTTGAGGTCGGCGAGAGACTTGACGTTCGGGTCGGCGGTGATGAACTTGCTGGTGAACTGGGCATCCTGTTCGCGCTGCACCAAGGGAATGGCATTGCCAGTCTTCAGCCGCGCCTGGACGAAGGTGAAACCACCCAGCCAGGCCATGTCGATCCGGTCAGTGGCCAGCGCCTCGACCACGGCCGGGTAGTCACTGACCGGCACGAACTCGACCTTCATGCCTAATTGCTGTTCCAAGTAACTGCCCAGGGGCTGGAACTTGCGTAGCAGTTCGGTGGGGGCTTCATCCGGAATGGCGCTGACCTTCAGGGTGTCGGCCGCCTGCGCCAGCAGGGTGGAAAGCGACAGGGTCAAGCCGACAGCCAAGGCCAGGGTGCGTTTGAGCATGGAAGTTCTCCGGTTCATTAGCGCAAATATGTGCAAGCGCCTGACACGCATGAATAGCCGTCAGGTGCTTGTTGAGGGTAGACGAAGTGCGGCGATTGTAAGGGTTACGGGCCATTGTTCCCACTACCCGTTTCCGGGTTTTGGGCTTGTAGCTGGCGCAGCAACCAATCGCTGAAGCTTCGCGCACTGTTCTCGCTATCACGATGGGTCAGCAGGGCCCAATTAGGTCCGCGGATGGTCGGTTCCACCAGCGGCTGCAGCAAGCCATTGGCACAGGCTTGCCGGCTTAGCAATTGGCTGACCAGCGCAATGCCGAGCCCCGCGCAAGCCGCATCCAGCAACAGACCGGGATCGGAGAAGTTCATCCCCTGATCCTGCTGGCCGACATCCATGCCGGCCTCCACCGCCCAGGCATCCGGAGCATGCCTATACATTCATCAACTTCGTCATGCGCCCAAGAACATGGCCGCCATCAGCAACACAACCCTGACATCTACATCGACGAAGCCACGTATGCGCGGCTGATTCCCGGCAAGGATATCCCCCAGGCGGACATGCGGGCGCGCATGCGTACCTGGACCAAATTCAAGACGGCCACCGCGCCCTGACGTCATCGACCACTGCCCGCACGGGTACAACGCTGTAGCGCAAGGCGCATCGGGATAACCCGATGCGCCTTGTGTCATTTGCTGGCATCGAGCACGACGCGGTAACGCGCCTTGCCACTGCGCAGGTGATCGATGGCCGCATTGACCTGGCTCATGGGAAACATCTCGACCTGCGGCAGGATCTGATGACGGGCGCAGAACTCGAGCATGGTCGCGGTGTTGCTCGGCGAGCCGACCGGTGAGGCGGACAGGTTCTTTTGTTGGGGAATCAGGTCAAATACATGCACCGGGATGGCGTTGGGCACGATACCGACGAAATGCAGGCGTCCTTTACCGCGCAGGGTCGCCAGCATGGCCGGCCAGTCGAGGTCGGCATTGGCGGTGACCAGGAGAAAATCCAGGCTGCCGGCAATGGCTTTCAAGGCGTCGCTGTCGGTGGAGGCGACGACCTTGTGCGCGCCCAGGCGTCTGGCTTCGTCCTCCTTACCCTTTGATGACGTGAAGGCAGTCACTTCACAGCCCCAGGCGTTGAGGAAGCGCAGCGCCAGATGACCGAGGCCACCGATGCCCACCACACCGACCCGGTCGGTGGGCTTGATGGCGAACTCCAGCAGCGGGTTGAACACTGTGGAGCCTGCGCAGAACAGCGGTCCGGCCATCGCCGGATCGAGACCATCGGGTATTGCCAGGGCCCAGGCCCAGTGGGAACGCAGTCGATCGGCAAAGCCGCCGTTGCTGCCGATGATGGTCGGCTGTGCGGTGCGGCACAGATTATGTGAGCCTTCGATGCATGAGGAGCAATGCATGCAACTGCCCTTGTACCAGCCAATACCCACCCGTTGTCCCACTTCGAGACCGTGCACCTGTGCACCCGCGCGCACGATTCGGCCCACCACTTCGTGGCCGGGGATGAAAGGGTAGTGGCTGATGCCCCAATCGTTATCGATCAATGACTGGTCGGAGTGGCAAACGCCGCAGTACTCCACGGCGACTTCCACCTCTTCTTGCCCCAGCGGGCCGGGATCATAGCTGTAGCGCTCCAGCGGCGCGCCCGCCGCGGTGGCGGCCCAGCCGGTAAAGGTGGTGAGTTCGGTGTTGTCGCTCATGGTGTACCTCCAGATCCAGGGAAAGGGGCGGCGCACAAGCATTGTAGGAGCTAGCCAGCGGTGCGGCGTGCAGACTTGTTGGCGAAGGCGTCCTGGCAGCTGACCTGGATTTTGTTGACTGTGCACCTATCCATTCCTGCGGTAACG
>NZ_APIO01000139.1:0-3359 GCF_000408945.1 Pseudomonas sp. G5(2012) | reverse complement strand
AGGGGTTTTGGAATTTAATCTTGACGATGACCTACTCTCACATGGGGAAACCCCACACTACCATCGGCGATGCATCGTTTCACTTCTGAGTTCGGGATGGGATCAGGTGGTTCCAACGCTCTATGGTCGTCAAGAAATTCGGGTACTGAGTCGTGACCAGATGGCCTCGCTTCAGCAAATTGGGTATGTGATAGCTTCGGTGTTTTGTGAACTTCGAACTTTCGGTTCGTTTCGTCTTCACACACCGCAATCTGGTCTCTTTCGTCTTTTCAACTAGGAGCATCAAATTGCTTGGGTGTTATATGGTCAAGCCTCACGGGCAATTAGTATTGGTTAGCTCAACGCCTCACAGCGCTTACACACCCAACCTATCAACGTCGTAGTCTTCGACGGCCCTTCAGGGGACTCAAGGTCCCAGTGAGATCTCATCTTGAGGCTAGTTTCCCGCTTAGATGCTTTCAGCGGTTATCTATTCCGAACATAGCTACCCGGCAATGCCACTGGCGTGACAACCGGAACACCAGAGGTTCGTCCACTCCGGTCCTCTCGTACTAGGAGCAGCCCCTCTCAAATCTCAAACGTCCACGGCAGATAGGGACCGAACTGTCTCACGACGTTCTAAACCCAGCTCGCGTACCACTTTAAATGGCGAACAGCCATACCCTTGGGACCGGCTTCAGCCCCAGGATGTGATGAGCCGACATCGAGGTGCCAAACACCGCCGTCGATATGAACTCTTGGGCGGTATCAGCCTGTTATCCCCGGAGTACCTTTTATCCGTTGAGCGATGGCCCTTCCATACAGAACCACCGGATCACTAAGACCTACTTTCGTACCTGCTCGACGTGTCTGTCTCGCAGTCAAGCGCGCTTTTGCCTTTATACTCTACGACCGATTTCCGACCGGTCTGAGCGCACCTTCGTACTCCTCCGTTACTCTTTAGGAGGAGACCGCCCCAGTCAAACTACCCACCATACACTGTCCTCGATCCGGATAACGGACCTGAGTTAGAACCTCAAAGTTGCCAGGGTGGTATTTCAAGGATGGCTCCACGCGAACTGGCGTCCACGCTTCAAAGCCTCCCACCTATCCTACACAAGCAAATTCAAAGTCCAGTGCAAAGCTATAGTAAAGGTTCACGGGGTCTTTCCGTCTAGCCGCGGATACACTGCATCTTCACAGCGATTTCAATTTCACTGAGTCTCGGGTGGAGACAGCGCCGCCATCGTTACGCCATTCGTGCAGGTCGGAACTTACCCGACAAGGAATTTCGCTACCTTAGGACCGTTATAGTTACGGCCGCCGTTTACCGGGGCTTCGATCAAGAGCTTCGCGTTAGCTAACCCCATCAATTAACCTTCCGGCACCGGGCAGGCGTCACACCCTATACGTCCACTTTCGTGTTTGCAGAGTGCTGTGTTTTTAATAAACAGTCGCAGCGGCCTGGTATCTTCGACCGGCGTGGGCTTACGGAGCAAGTCCTTCACCCTCACCGGCGCACCTTCTCCCGAAGTTACGGTGCCATTTTGCCTAGTTCCTTCACCCGAGTTCTCTCAAGCGCCTTGGTATTCTCTACCCAACCACCTGTGTCGGTTTGGGGTACGGTTCCTGGTTATCTGAAGCTTAGAAGCTTTTCTTGGAAGCATGGCATCAACCACTTCGTCACCTGAAAGGTAACTCGTCATCAGCTCTCGGCCTTGGAATCCCGGATTTACCTAAGATTCCAGCCTACCACCTTAAACTTGGACAACCAACGCCAAGCTGGCCTAGCCTTCTCCGTCCCTCCATCGCAATAACCAGAAGTACAGGAATATTAACCTGTTTTCCATCGACTACGCTTTTCAGCCTCGCCTTAGGGACCGACTAACCCTGCGTCGATTAACGTTGCGCAGGAAACCTTGGTCTTTCGGCGTGGGTGTTTTTCACACCCATTGTCGTTACTCATGTCAGCATTCGCACTTCTGATACCTCCAGCAAGCTTCTCAACTCACCTTCACAGGCTTACAGAACGCTCCTCTACCGCATCACCCGAAGGTGATACCCGTAGCTTCGGTGTATGGTTTGAGCCCCGTTACATCTTCCGCGCAGGCCGACTCGACTAGTGAGCTATTACGCTTTCTTTAAAGGGTGGCTGCTTCTAAGCCAACCTCCTAGCTGTCTAAGCCTTCCCACATCGTTTCCCACTTAACCATAACTTTGGGACCTTAGCTGACGGTCTGGGTTGTTTCCCTTTTCACGACGGACGTTAGCACCCGCCGTGTGTCTCCCATGCTCGGCACTTGTAGGTATTCGGAGTTTGCATCGGTTTGGTAAGTCGGGATGACCCCCTAGCCGAAACAGTGCTCTACCCCCTACAGTGATACATGAGGCGCTACCTAAATAGCTTTCGAGGAGAACCAGCTATCTCCGAGCTTGATTAGCCTTTCACTCCGATCCACAGGTCATCCGCTAACTTTTCAACGGTAGTCGGTTCGGTCCTCCAGTCAGTGTTACCTAACCTTCAACCTGCCCATGGATAGATCGCCCGGTTTCGGGTCTATTCCCAGCGACTAGACGCCCTATTAAGACTCGCTTTCGCTACGCCTCCCCTATTCGGTTAAGCTCGCCACTGAAAATAAGTCGCTGACCCATTATACAAAAGGTACGCAGTCACAGAACAAAGTCTGCTCCCACTGCTTGTACGCATACGGTTTCAGGATCTATTTCACTCCCCTCTCCGGGGTTCTTTTCGCCTTTCCCTCACGGTACTAGTTCACTATCGGTCAGTCAGTAGTATTTAGCCTTGGAGGATGGTCCCCCCATATTCAGACAAAGTTTCTCGTGCTCCGTCCTACTCGATTTCATGACTAAGAGATTTTCGCGTACAGGGCTATCACCCACTATGGCCGCACTTTCCAGAGCGTTCCGCTAATCTCAAAGCCACTTAAGGGCTAGTCCCCGTTCGCTCGCCACTACTAAGGGAATCTCGGTTGATTTCTTTTCCTCAGGGTACTTAGATGTTTCAGTTCCCCTGGTTCGCCTCTTGCACCTATGTATTCAGTACAAGATAACCATCTTATGATGGCTGGGTTCCCCCATTCAGACATCTCCGGATCAAAGTCTGTTTGCCGACTCCCCGAAGCTTTTCGCAGGCTACCACGTCTTTCATCGCCTCTGACTGCCAAGGCATCCACCGTATGCGCTTCTTCACTTGACCATATAACCCCAAGCAATCTGGTTATACTATGAAGACGACATTCGCCGAAAATTCGAATTTCTCAACTAAGAGAACTCACAAATTTTACCTTAGCCTGATCCGTTACCAGTGAAAGTAACGTTCAGTCTATCTTTCTATCACATACCCAAATTTTTAAAGAACG
>NZ_APIO01000138.1:0-16660 GCF_000408945.1 Pseudomonas sp. G5(2012) | reverse complement strand
TGGACGTTTTTCGCGAGCAGACCTCCTGCAAGGGCATGCATCAACACGAGAAACGGCTCAACGTGGTGTACGTATCAAACGCCTGGTAACGCGAATGTCGATCACGCATGATCTTGATCATCGCAATCTGCGGATCACTGGAGAACACCAGGCGCCCGCCGCTGGCCACCAGGTGGTCCAACAGCCGTTCTTTCTCGCCCACCAACCCTTCGGGATTGCGATCGTTGGCCGTCGTTACGTCCAGGCGCAACCAATGGGTACCGGGAATCAGGTCGCCGGCAAACACCACCGGCCCGCCGGGCATGGCGATTTCCGGGATCAATTGTCCGGGGGTGTAGCCATCGCTGAAGTGAAACTGCCAACCGTCGCCGAGCTCTTTGCAGCGCGCGTCATCGACCAGCACCAGCCGCCCACTGCCTTGCAGCCTGCGCACGATCTGGCGGACGAATAAAGCGCGATCATGGGGATGGTTGTGAAGCGCACGGGACCAGTGACGCTCTCCGGTAATGTAATGCGCAGCAGGAAACAGCAAGCGCGGCGTATTGCCCTCCTCGATCGCCGCACTCAGTTCGGGAGTCAGTTGCGCGTGCAGATGCGTCAGCACCACCGCACTGATATCGCCTTCAGCCAGCCCCTGTTGCGCCAGGCTGTCGAGCAATCCCGGCGGATGTTTCTGACAGCTGCAGGTCCGTCGCAGCGGCGCCAGCAAGGCGCTGGCACCGGCCAGCACCAGGATATTCTTGCCCCCTTGCTGCACCAGCAGGCCCCGCGAGGCCAGGTCCACCAGGTTGTCCTGGTCGGGCTTGATCCATTCAGCCCATAACTGCCGCGGCGTATTACCGAACATCACGCCACCATCAAGCTTGCGACTGCTACCGGCCAGAGTGGATAAACAACGGTTCACGACAGACACCTCTTCGAATTCGCCCCAACTTTGCAGAACGTGCGGGTTTTATGAGGCCTGAAGGATAATCCGCCTTCACGTCCACGCCCCCACCCGTGTGGAGTGGGGCCCGGACGGATCACTGGCCAACACATTCCACATCCTCGCCGAAGCTCTACCCCTGTCATCAATAGCCAAGTATCTGTCGTCAAATGCGAAGCACCCCTCAATCGCAGGTCTTCTAATAGCGCTACAAACTCTGGCAATTGAGCCGACGGATGTGACCGTGGCCTCTGAGTCACGAGTTGCCTGGTCCGCCTGGCAGGAGAATAACAAGATGAAATTGGTGAAAAGTCTTCTGGCAGCCATCCCCCTCATGGGGCTGGTCATCGATGCCCACGCCTATGTATCGAGCCAGGAAGCCGCCCGGCTGGGCACCAGCCTGACGGGAGTGGGTGCCGAACAGGCCGGCAATGCCGACGGTTCCATTCCGCCCTACAGCGGTGGCCTGACCACGGCCCCCGCCAGTTTCAAGGCCGGCGACAGCATGCGCCCCGACCCCTTTGCCCACGAAAAACCGCTGCTGGTGATCAACGGCAAGAACGTCGATGCGTACAAAGGCATGCTGACCGCCACCACTGTCGCGTTGGCCAAGCGCTACCCTGGCTTTCGAGTCGATGTGTATCCGACCCACCGCACCGCATCGTTGCCACAGGCGGTGCTGGACAACAGTCGCAAGAATGCCACCAACGCCAGGTCCCTCGACGGCGGAACCGCCATCGACAATGTGATGCCCGGCGTGCCGTTCCCGATCCCGCAGTCCGGTGCCGAAGCGATGTGGAATTTCCTGTTGCGCTACCAGGGCGTCAACATCCATTCCAAGTACGACTCCTGGAGCGTCGACACGGCGGGCGTGCCGAGCCTGGCGGTCACCGGCGAAGCGTACGTGTCCTTCCCGATCTACGAGAACATGTCGAAGCCGTTCAGCAGCTCGGACATCTATTATCAGTTGAAACTGTCCTACACCGGGCCTGCGCGCCGAGCCGGCGAGTCGATCATGCTCAAGAACGCCACCAATGCCACGGAGTTTCCTGGCCGCGCCTGGCAGTACATGCCGGCCCAGCGCCGGGTCAAGCAGATTTCGATCCTGGCCTACGACACGCCCAACCCCGGCACCGCCCGTGCGTTGGAGCTGTATGACTGGACGCTGGTCGGCAAACGGGAAATGATCGTGCCGTACAACACTTACAAACTCACCTACGCCCGCGAAGCCAAATCGCTGACCACCCCCAATTTCATTGCCCCGGATTACGTGCGCTGGGAAAAACACCGGGTCTACGTCGTCGAGGGCAATCTCAAGCCCGGTGCCAAGCACATCTACCAGAAGCGCCGCTTTTACCTGGATGAAGATACCTGGGCCGCGGTGGCCTCCGATCAGTACGACACCGATGGCCAGCTGTATCGGGGCTCCTTCGCCTTCTTCAGCCAGAGCTATGACCAGCAGGTTCCCGATGCCACCCCGTTCATGACGTACGACCTGTCGCGTGGCACCTACAACATCAATGGCGTGGTCGGCCCCCACGGTGGCATCCGCTACATCGAACCGCTGTCGACGGCGCAGTGGGCGCCAGAGTCCATGGCGGTGAGCGGTATTCGCTAGGGGCGGCGATGGAGACCGATCAAAAAGGGACGGTCAATTTCATCCAGTAGGCATTACCTTCCGCGCGGTTGCGAACCTGGGTTTCCTGCTCCCACTTGGCGGTCAGAAACCAGCCTTTATCGCTCGTATATTTCACCGACGGGCCAATCGCTAGCGCCCTGCCTTTGTTGTCCTTGACCCGTTCACCGTCCTGCCGGTCATCGGTGGTCTGGTGAACGATGTAACCGCCCACGCCCACCACCCAGCCATTGCCCAGGCCCCAACCCACTGCGTAATCGGCATGCAGTTCCGAGCCGGAACGGTAGTCGGTCGCGGGGTTGCGGCGGTTGAAGTCATACATGATTTTCGCGTCGACGTTCAGGCCATTGGGGTCGACGTAAGACACCGCCACCACGGGTTCGACTACCCAGTAATTGCGTCCGATGTTGGCCAGGTCATCGCGATCGTATTCACCCGACGGCGCAATGAAATCCACGGCGACAATACTGTGTAGCTTCTCACTGTGATGGAAACCGAGCGCCGGCCCGAAGATGATGTCGCCCAATCCCTGTTTGCTCTGGGACTGACCATTGAGCTCAACCTTGAGGTCTACCAGCGGCACGATGGCGTGGAAAGCCAGGTTGCCACCAAGCACCTGCTGCTCGGTGACCCAGATCAGTCGTGGTGCAATGGAGTTGGCCCGGACGCGGAAGTCCACAGGCACTTTGTCACCCCGATTGTCGCGCAGCGAGTCGGCTTCGTAGTGGCCGACATAGAACTGCGAATACAAGCCCGGCGGTGGCATGGCACCGGACATGTAGTTTTCCGCCCCCATCGGGTAGGAAGATCCACCGTTTTCGGTGGCCAGCGCCCCGCCACTGACCACCGCCAGCAGGCTCACTGCGGCACGGCACAGGCAATTGCCACGCTTGTTACGCGGTACGGCTTTCATAGGTTGATGACCCTTTTGTTGTTTTTATAGTCAGCCGAAACCCTGCCGACCTTCGGGAGGTCAGCAGCGTCCGGCGTTGTGTGTTGCGGGTAAACTCAGATGCGTTTGAACAACGCTGAGCGAGTGCTTTCGCTGGCGCCATCGGCGGCGCTGTAGAAGCGCTCCATGAAGATGTCGCGCTCGAACAGCCGCCCTTGCATCAGGCAAGTAATGGCCGAATCGATCATCACCGGTGGCCCGCACAGGTAGGCTTTACGCGTACTGAAGCGGCCCTCGAAATGCTCCTTCGCGGCGTCATGCACGTAGCCTTTGAACCCCGTCCAATCGACATCGTCCTCTGCCTGGCTGAGCGCGGGTACGTAGGTGAAATTGGCGTAGTCGCGCTGCAATGCCTCGAACAGTTCCTGGTTGTAGAGCTCCGCGCGATTGCGCGCCCCCTGGAACAGCACGATCTGGCGCGTATCCCCTGCCTCCAGCAGATCGAGAATCATCGATTGAGGGCTGGATAATCCCGAGCCGCCCGCGATGAAAATCAAGTCACCGCTTTGCGAGGTGCGTACAAAAAACTGCCCGTACGGCCCGGACAATTCCACCCTGTCTCCGACCTTCAGTTCATCGTGAATCCTGCCGGTCACCCGCCCGCCCTCGACCCGACGCACGTGCAGTTCCACTTCGTCGGCGCGACTTGGCGGGTTGGCCAGCGAAAACGCGCGAGTACCGTCAACGCCAGGCAATTGCAGGTTGATGTACTGCCCGGCCTGGAACGCCATGGATCGATCGAGCTTGAGGTGCACGCCCTTGATGGTCGGCGACAAGTCCACCAGCGCACTGACCACTGCGCGGAAGTCCTCGACCGGGTGCCCGAGAAAATCCGGGTCGGCGTCGATATCCGCTTCGATCACCATGTCGCTTTGCGGAATGGCGCAACACGCCAGGACCTTGCCTTCGTCACGCTCGATATCCATCAGTGCAAAGGAAGACGCCGCTCCCAGATCCGCTTCGCCTTCAAGGACCTGGATCTTGCAGGTGGCGCAGGTGCCATGTCCGCAGGCGAAGGGCAGCCAGACGCCCTGGCGCAACGCTGCCTGGAGGATGGTCTGGCCCTCCTCCACTTCGATTGTTTCGCCCGTAGGCTCGATGGTTACTTGGTAGCTCATCACCGTGTCCTCAGTTGAAGGTGCCGGCAATGCCGTTCAAGCCCGGAGTAGCGAGGTGCAGCAGGCTTTTATGGTCGATGCCGTTATCGATCAGGCTTGCCGCATTGTCGGGTGTGAACGGTTGATCGTTCAGGCGCCATAGCGCCTGGCTGAAGTCAACCTGCTTGGCATCCGGGTGCTGGGAAATCGAGGGCTTGACCACCTGCTCGATGAAGTCAGCGAACGGCATTGCCGGTGGCAGCGGGAAAGTGAACGGGGCGCAAAACATCAGGTGTTTTTCCCAGCACAGGTACACCAGTTGCAGGCCATGGAAGTTTTCCTGGCGATCCAGGGGTTGGGCCTCATAGGCACCGATGGAGGTCACGGGCATGATTTTTTCCTTCCTGTCAGGTGGGTTTGAAGCAGACCAGCAGGCCCGCTTCGGCGCAGGGCGTCAGCCGGTCTTGAGCAGATCCGGGTCGACGGGATTGGCCGGCGCACTGTGACGATCATTGGGGTGCCAGTCCTGCCAGCGCCGATGCTCGGTGGAGCCCAGGTATTCAAAGTTGTCCTGGCCGGGTTCGATGTTGTAGTAGTCGCGCACCACCGACTCGACATCCGCGCCACCGCAGTTGCCTTGCAGAATCTGATGCACCGGCAACCAGGCCTGGATGTACTTGGTCGGCTCGTACTGGAAAATGTCGCAGCAGCCCTGGGAACAGAAGTGATAACGCTCGCCTTCGTGCTCGGTGCTGCGATGGCTGAGTGTGGTCTGGTCATCCGGCTCGCCAAACGACAGCGGGATCTGGCAGATCTGGCACAACATCGGCAGGGTCGGGTTGTAGAAACGCTCGCCCTTCTCCTGGAGCGCGCGCCAGTGCTCAAACCGTGGGCGGTAGATCTTGTCGAAGGTGTCCGGGTACTTGGACGAGAGCCAGTCCAGTTCCTCGTCGGTTGGCATCCAGGTATGGAAGTTGGTCGCCTGGCTGTACTGGTAGAAAATCGACCAGGCCTGGTGGCTGACATGATCCTTGGCGATGTTGGCCTCTTCCACATGCTTGGGCGGGCGAATGCCGTAGCGCTCCAGGTCCTTGAACAATGCCCCGCCCGCCTCTTCGAAATACACGCCCCAGGCTTCGGACCAGGACATCACCTTGTTGGGCAGCATGTAGTCCATCATCATCCCGACCAGCGTCAGCAAGCGGTAACCACGCCAGAACCACTTGTCGATCCAGCGCTGGATGATCGGCACATTGTCTTCGTGTTGCTCGAGCAAAAACTTGATGACCTCAAGGCCCAGGGTCATGTGGCGGGCCTCATCCGATTGTGCGGAGAAGCCGAAGGTCACGGTGGCCATGTCGCCGTTGAACGCGGCGCCGGACATGAAAGGAACGAACAGCAGATTGGTCAGCACGTACTCGAACGAAAACGAGATGGCCGTGAGGAACTCGAACGGCCCCGCCGTCCGCGCGTCCTCGAAGAACGACTTGGGCACCGAGAGGAACCACACGCGGTCATGCATATGGGCGAAATCATGCAAACCGTTGAAGTGCTTGTTGTAGTGGCTCATTGCATGAATCTGGGTCTGTACGTGGCGCAGTTCGTCGATAGCCTGCATCTGGCAGGCAATTCGTGCACCGGCGCCACTGAACTGTCGTCCAACCCGTGCGAACCCTTGGTAGGCCTGATATTCCAGCGGTGTCACACCGGACAGGAACAGCTTCAGCGCGTTGACGTAGCGGGCGTCCGACAGCGTGGTATGCCCATTGTTCTGCGAGAAGGCGTCGAAGATCGCGTAGAGTTTTTTCTCTTTCTCAGCCTGGTATTTCCAGTAGGTATCCATGGTCAAGCGGAACGGATCTTCCCACTTGTCCCAATCGGTGATCTTGATGCCTTCGAAACGTTCGTGCGGGTAGATGTCCTCGTGGGTCTGGTAGCTGGGCTCCCAGTCGAGGTCACGGGTCATGCAGCGGTATTTTTCTTTGGCATTAAGGCGTTTTTTCACGGCCATGATGGCGCTCCCGTATTCTTGTAATGGATCAAACCCTGGCTTGAAACCGGCGGTCAGTTGTTCCAGTGGAGGGAGAAGCTGTCGTCCTCTTCCACGACATTGCCGCCGAGGGTGATGACGTACATCAGCATTTCCTGGATGTCCCAGGGGCTGCCGGTCAGTTGCTCGACTGTCTCGCGATGGATATCCAGGCGGCCCCTGGCCTCAATGCGGATCATCGACGGTTGGTGCTGAATCTCGGCATGCGGGTTGTCCTGGACGATCGCGTCGACAATCGAGCGCGCGTAGTCGGTGTCCTGCAGGTTGATGTAGACGAGGGAAGTCATGGGCGGGCTCCTGTCAGGCCGATTTTCTTCAGGCGTGCGCTGAACTCGGTGCACACGGTATCCAGCGCGGACGTATCGAGAGTCAGGGCCGCCAGGGGCTCGAGTGCCTCCACGCAACGGGCACTCCAATGATCGACCCAGCCTTGCACCAGGTCCTTGTTGGCCGGGCTTTCGTTGATAACAGTCTTGAGCAGCCCGTCGACCCAGCGTTGGCTTTCGGCGAACCACAGGCGCATGAACTCGGTGAGCATGCCGACCTGGCCGGCACCATTGGCCGAGAGTTGTTCGTCGAGCTTGTGGAACAGCAGCGGGTACACCAGGCCATCGCTGACCAGGTTTTGCGCCAGGGTCAATTCGAACCAGTCGCGAACCACCAGGGTGTCTTCGACGTAGCGGCGAAGCCCTTGCCATGCCGGGTCGCCGAGCCACTGTTGCTTGGCCTCGGCCAGCAGCAATACGTCGCCGTCATCGAGCATCAGGCCGATCCGTGAGAGGTACTGGGCGATGCCCAGGCGATCCATGGCCTGGAACATGTGCATTTGCGTGACGCTCGTGCCGAACCCGTCGGCGGCGATGCTGCTGTTGTTCATGTTGGCGCCCATCTCGGCGTGCCGAAGCGGCAACAACAGCCTGCTGATCAACTGCACATTGCGCGCGGACAGCCCGGCAAGCATGTCGCGCTTTTCGCAGAACGCGTAATCATGCTCGGCATTTTCCTGCATCTTGGCCCGGGCCTGGACGTAGGCGCCGTAGTAGTACTGGCGAGGGTCGCTGACGGCATACCAGTCAGCCATCACCACCGCAGTGCGGGTGGCGTCATTGAGCAGTTTGTCCGGTTGCCACAACGGCCGGTAATGAAAATTGGTCGCCGACTCCAGGTCGAAACTCGCCTCCTGATATCGGCTGGCAACCTTGTCGCCAAAGCGGCGACGGGTATGGCTGAAGGTGTTGCGGATCGTCTCGACGGTCGTCGTCTTGATCTCGACACTCATGGTGTGGACTCCTGTAATTATTGTTGGGGGGCCTGGTCACCTGCGGCGCCGCGGGTTTCGCCGTAGCGCCACTTGTGCGCATCGGCGTCGAGGGCCTGGGACATTTGCGCGTCCATGTGCTGAACGTGGTGGGTTTCACAAAATTGCCTGAATGCCTGATGCGGCAGTACAAGCTCGACGTACAGGTCGGGAAAGCCGATGGCGAAATCGAACTCGACAAAGGCAGCGTCTGGCTCGCTGCGCACACGGACGTAGCGCGGCATTTGATCGAAGGTGCTGCCAGATGGGTTCATGCTCGGAAACTCCCTTGTTGTTATGCAGGGATGCAGAGCAACATGAGTGCCAGCGCAACAGCTGGAATCTTAAATAAAGAATAAACCTAATAAAAACAGATGGTTACATAGATCGCAGTAGGCCCTGCAGGGTGCAAGTATTCGCATGCGGAGATCTGTCGACATGGACGAATTGATGATTTGATCAATCCAGGGCAGGCGGTTCGAGCAAATGAACAAACGTCGCTGCAAAGGCCGTAACCGCTCCGGATCAGTCGTGATGTCGACCCAAGACCCGGCGCTCAGTCGGTGAATATCCATTTGACTTTCAATTGAAATTCGGGACGTTCTATATAGGAATTTTCATCGCTTTTTCTGACACGGTCCCTCGGTCACGCCCCAGCCTGGGTGCAAGGAGCCCTGTTATCCCCACAAACAAAAAGACATAGGGGTTTGTTGTCATGACCATGAAATACCGGGCCTCCGAGCATTCCGCACAGCTCAAGGACCTGACCGACCGCGTGCACTTCCTCGGCGGCGAAGGAAAAATCTGGCTCGATGAGCAACGCATGATGCTGATGCAGGTTTCAGCGATGGCATCGTTTCGTCGGGAGCTGATCGAGATGATCGGCGCAGAACGAGCAAAGGGCTTTTTCCTTCGCCTGGGTTACCAGTCCGGGCTCAAGGACGCGGAGCTGGCCCGAAAGCTGCGACCCAATGCCAGTGACATCGATATGTTCCTGATCGGACCCCAACTGCACTCGCTCAAGGGCATGGTCAAGGTGCATCCTTTGAAGATGGACATCGATATCGAGGCCGGAACCTTTTATGCCGACATCGAGTGGATAGACTCTTTCGAAGTGGAAAACCATCAGAGTGAACAACTGCATTCCGATCAGCCGATTTGCTGGATGCTCCTGGGCTACGCAATCAGCTACTCATCGTTTTTCATCGGCCGGCAGATCATTTACAAAGAGGTCAGTTGCCGGGGATGCGGGGACACAATGTGTCGGATTATCGGCAAACCTGCCGAGGAATGGGAGGATGCCGACACGTTCATGCGCTACTTCCAGAGTGATTCAATCATCGACGAATTGCACACCCTGCAGATACAAGTCGAGAACATGAACCAGCGCCTGCAGCTGGGTGCTGGGCAGTTTTATGGCATCGGTCGGTCGGCGATCTACCGCAAGACCTGCGACCTGATCGACAAAGTCGCCCCAGGCAAGGCTTCAGTCCTGCTACTGGGTGAAACCGGCGTCGGCAAGGAAGTCATCGCGCGCAGTCTGCATTTGCGCAGCGAGCGCGCTGGCGGTCCTTTCATAGCCCTGAACTGCGCAGCCATCTCGCCAGACCTGATTGAAGCGGAGCTGTTTGGCGTCGAAAAAGGCGCTTACACCGGCGCTCAACAAGCGCGCATGGGTCGCTTCGAACGCGCACATGGCGGCACCTTGTTTCTCGATGAAATCATCGAACTGACGCCTCGTGCCCAGGCCAGCCTGCTACGGGTGTTGCAGGAGGGTGAGCTGGAACGGGTGGGCGATAACCAGACGCGCACTGTCGATGTGCGCGTCATCGGTGCTACGCATGAGGATCTCGCGCAGGCGGTGAAGGAAGGACGTTTCCGTGCCGACCTTTATTACCGATTGAACGTCTACCCGGTGCGGGTTCCTGCGTTGCGCGAGCGTCGCGAAGACATCCCGCTGTTGATTGAGCACTTCCTTGAAAAGCTGCATCAAAGCTATCAGAAAAAAACCCTCGGCCTTTCCGATCGCGCCAGCGAGGCCTGTTTGCGCTACGACTGGCCAGGCAATATCCGTGAGCTGCAAAATCTCATCGAACGTGGCGTGATCATCACAGACAGCAATCAGAGCATTTCCGTGGAGGCACTGTTCCCGCACCAGTCCGACGAGGCCTACAGTATTGGCCTGTCGAGCGAAGGTGCTTTGATCAGCCAGAAGCTGGCGCCCACCGATGAGTGGGTGGGCCGCCTGCTCGATCTTGGAGTGAGCCTTGAAGCCATGGAAGAGCAACTCCTGCAAGGTGCCATGGAACGCGCCGGGCAGAACGTTTCGGAAGCAGCGCGCCTGCTCGGAATGACGCGACCGGCACTGGCTTACCGGCTGAAAAAGAAGCCGGATTGAGGCCTGGCCTTCAAGCGCACGGGTCTCCACTGGCGCTTAAAGGCTTGAGCGTGTCACTGCGCAGCACTGTCCCTAATCAACGGGATATCGATGAGCGGGTGTACATCACCTACACCCGCGAGTCGTTCTGATCAGGCCTTCTCCTTCAACGAGCCGTCGCCGGGAGCACGTTGCGGTCACTGCCGTTCCACCTCTTCAAAAGATCCCGTGCGCGCCTCGCCGCTGGTGTCTTCATCAGGCCCGCCGGGTGCTTGAATGACGCCATCGAGGCTGATGAAAGCGGCAACGATAAGCTTGCGCATACTCTTCTCCTGATTCGCCCTCGTGAAAGTTCCTGCCCTGGGAACATCGAACCAGATGCATTCCCTGAACCCTGGTCGAATGGACCTCTGCGAAATCGACAGCAGTTGCTCGAAGCGCCCCGGCGACATACTGTTTTACCCCAGGTCAACGTCATCACAACGAACTATGGGGTCCATCACGTGAGCAAAGCGTCTTATGTTCCTCCCAAGGTCTGGAAAAACAACGCGCCCTCTGGCGGCGAGTTTGCCAATATCAACCGCCCTGTTGCCGGCCCGACCCATGACAAGACACTGCCGACAGGCAAGCATCCGTTGCAACTGTATTCGCTGGCGACGCCCAATGGCGTAAAAGTGACGATCATGCTCGAGGAGCTATTGGCGCTTGGGCATACCGGTGCCGAATACGACGCCTGGCTGATACGCATCAGCGAGGGCGAACAGTTTTCCAGCGGCTTTGTCGAGATCAACCCGAACTCGAAGATCCCGGCGTTGCTGGATCGCAGCGTCGAGCCGCCGCTGCGCGTGTTCGAATCCGGTTCGATCCTGCTCTACCTGGCGGAAAAGTTCGGCGCCTTCCTGCCCACCGATCTCGCGGGACGCACCGAAACCCTGAACTGGCTGTTCTGGCAAATGGGTTCGGCGCCTTACCTGGGCGGCGGCTTCGGGCACTTCTACGCCTATGCGCCGGAGAAGCTCGAATACCCGATCAACCGCTTCACGATGGAGACCAAGCGGCAACTGGATGTCCTCGACCGCCGACTTGCGCAAAGCCCCTACCTGGCCGGTGACCGCTACACCATCGCCGACATCGCGGTCTGGCCCTGGTACGGCCAGTTGGTGCGCAACAACGTGTATTCGGCTGCCGAATTTCTATCCGCCCACCAATACACCCACGTGCAAAGATGGGCGCAAGAAATCGCCAATCGACCGGCGGTCATCCGCGGTCAGCGTGTAAATCGGACGTGGGGGGATGAGGCGAGCCAGGTGCCTGAACGGCATCAGGCTGCTGATCTGGGCTGAAGGACCGCATACGTCCGGCGTTCACAGCGCCGGGCGACAAGAGCGGCGCCCGTTACTTCCCCTTCCAACCCGCCAGCTATTGCTCGGGGTGCATCGCCAGATAGTTGTCGACTGCAGCCCCTATCGTGGGAAAAAACGCCGATTCGCCAAACCTTGCGAAAAGCCCGAAGCGCTTGAGTTTGTCCTTGACCGGGTCCTTCATCTCTGCCACGCACAACTTGATGCCCGCCGCGTGCAGGGTGTCGTCGAGCTCTGCCAACATGTCGGCCGAGGTCACGTCGACACTGGTGACCGGCTCCGCCGCCACGACCAACCAGCGCACCGGCGTGGGCGAGGCCGCCACGGCGTTCAGCACGCGTTCGTTGAACAGTTCGGCGTTGGCGAAAAACAATGGCGCATCCCATCGAAACAAGACCAGACCGGGGATCAGGTGCGCGTTCGGATAACGCTGGATGTCGTGGTAGCCCTTGACCCCCTCGGCTTGCCCCAGCACTGCGGAGTACGGCCGCCAGCCATCCCACAGGAACTCGATAACGGCGATCACGATAGCCAGGGCGATACCCTCGATCGCCCCGAACACGGCGACGCCAATGGTGCAGGCGATCGACAGCCAGAACTCCCAGCGCTGGATACGATAAATGCGTCGCAGGTCGGTAACTTCGATCAAGCCAATGGCCGAGGCGATCACCACGGCTGCCAGTGCGCTGTTGGGCAGGTTTTCCAGCAGGTTCGGCGCCACCATCAACAGCACTGCGACCGCCAGTGCGCCGACCACGCCGGTCAACTGGGTCTTGGCGCCGGCGGCTTCGGCCACGGGCGTGCGTGAAGAACTGCTGCTGATGGGAAAACCCTGGAAAAACCCCGCCGCCAGATTGGCAAAGCCCAGCCCCGCCATCTCCTGGTTCGGGTTGACATAGGTACGGGTGCGCGCCGCGTAGACCCGCGAGAGCACGCTGGTGTCGGCAAACGAAACAAGGGCGACGGCGCAACCGCCGATAATCACCGGGACCAGGTCGTCGCGGGTGATCCAGGGGATCGCGAACGCTGGTAAACCTTGGGGAAGCGCACCGAGGACCGCCACACCCGCGCCCTTGGCCAGGCCCAGCACACCAACGGCAATGGTCGCGCCTGCCACGGCGATGAGGATGCCCGGGATACGCTTGTGGCCTTTGAGCAGCAGGATCACCGCCAGCGTGGCGGCGCCCACCAGGAAAGTGGTCCAGTTGGCCTTGCCCTCCATCACCCCGGTGGTGATCGCCCACAGGTTTCTGAACGGACCGTCGGACTCGATCGAAAAACCGAAGATTTTCGGCAATTGACTGATCAACACCGTGATGGCGATGCCGTTCATGTAGCCGTAACGGATCGGTTTGGACAGCAGCTCGGTAATGAAGCCCAGGCGTGCGATGCCCGCCAGGATGCACACGGCGCCCGACACGATCGCCATCATGCTCGCCAGGGCAACCGCGCGATGAGGGTCGCCGCCCGACAGTGGCAAGACGACGGCAAGGATCACTGCCGCCAGCGAGGAATCCGGCCCCAGCACCAGGATCCGGCTGGGGCCGAACAGTGCATAAGCGATGAGCGGAACGATGGTCGCGTACAGGCCATAGATGCCGGGCACGCCTGACGCCACGGCGTAGGCGATGCCGACGGGCACCAGCATGGTGGTGAGCACCAGGCCGGCCATGATGTCATGGCGCAACCAGGCTATCTGGTACTCTCGCAGCGTAACAAGCCCGGGGAGCCAACGGCTCCAGCCGTTGCCGACGCCGCTATCGCGAGGTGCAATGCGACCCGGTTCCGGGGTGGGCGGCGAAGTGTCCGATTGGCTCATGGGTCTATGGCCTTTAGTGTCCGGCATAGCGCCGCGGAAGGTGCCTCTCAGAATTTTTCGGGAATTCGCCGCAGCGGATAATCCGGCTCGCGATAACCGCCAGGCTTCTGCCGCTTGGGTAACACCACCTTCTCGCGTGCGACGTCCTCATAGGGAACACGGCTGAGCAAATCAGAAATGATGTTCAGCCGCGCGCGGCGCTTGTCGTTTGAGTTGGCCACCAACCAGGGGGCGTGCTCGGTGTCGGTCGCCTGGAACATGTCGTCACGGGCTCGCGAGTAGTCATACCAACGGCTGTAGGATTTGAGATCCATGGGGGTAAGCTTCCAGATTTTGCGCCCATCCTTGATACGCTCTTCCAGCCGTCGGGTCTGTTCCTCAGGACTGACTTCCAGCCAATACTTAAGCAAAATAATGCCCGAATCGACAATCGCCCGCTCCACGTTGGGCACCGTTTTCAGAAACCGTGCAACCTGCTCCTTAGTGCAGAACCCCATCACCCGCTCCACGCCCGCACGGTTGTACCAACTGCGATCGAAGATCACCACTTCGCCAGCTGCCGGCAGGTGCGGCAGGTAGCGCTGGACATACATCTGGCTTTTTTCCCGATCAGTCGGTGCCGGTAGCGCCACCACGCGAAACACCCGCGGGCTCACACGCTCGGTCAGTGCCTTGATGGTCCCGCCCTTGCCGGCGCCGTCGCGCCCCTCGAAGACAATGCAGATCTTGATGCCCTTGGCTTTTACCCATTCCTGCAATTTGACCAACTCGACGTGCAGCAGGCGCAGTTGCTCAAGGTAATCGCTGTTCTTCAGCTTCAGGCTTTGTGCGGGATAACCCTTAGCGGCTTTCTTTTTGTCCTTTGCCATGACCAAGACCTCAGGAAAACAGGTTGTCGACAGGTACGCAGTGTGATTGCTGGCTGCTCAGCCACCGAGTGCAATGATCGCGACGATCAGCACGGCACCGGTGACCGCCATCGCAACGCCGCCAACCCAGGGTTTTGCGCCGGCATAGCGCGCCAGTATCCAACCGGCGAGGAACAGCACCACCAGCCCGACCAGGTTGGACAGGCGTACGGCAAGCGCTGTCTGGTCGAGCAACAGAAACGGCACCACGAGGGGAAATGTCGATGCCACCACCAACAGGAACACCCCGACCGCGCCCCTGATGTCGTCCCAGGTAAGGCGTGGCTGCACCGACGTGTTGGCAAATTTGACCAAGCGCAGACGCAGCGACTCCAGCTCTTCGGGACCGGCCGCGGCGACGAGACGTGGTGGCAGTGCATCGGCAATCAGCGCTTGCCCGGTCGCCGCATCCGCTCCGCCGCTCAGGGCGGTGAACAGCGTACGTTTGCGCGTGCGCTCGATCAGGCTGCGCAGTAAATACATCACTGCGTCGGCAAGCCCCCAGGCCAGGTTGCAACCCAGCGCTGCGAACATCATCGTGCGTTCCGCCTCCTGGCCAGATGTTGCCACGCTGATGGTTCCGGTGAAGGTCATTGCCATGAGCAGGCCAAAGATCACTTCAGTCACGCGATCGACCGGATCAAGTACCCGTGCCCGCTTTTGCTCTGCTGTACCTTGCATGCAGTCATCCTCGCACGGCCGCATCCACGTGAGGCCCTTTGAGACAGGCCACGGCAGCGGTCTTTTATCACTGGGCAGTTTCAACAAATTTTCAGTGTAGTTTGAAAAGCTTGTTTCGCTGGCGATTCAGACTGCACCGTCGCACCGCGAGGCCTCAGCACCGACTAAGCTTTTACAATTGAACCTGATTGCCCATGGAGATGTGCGTGAGCAGCGCTCCCCTGTCCGAACTCGATGCCGCCCTGCCCGGTCTGGTGCGCAAGATCCGCGTGCTGGATGCCTTGGCCTGGCCGGAGGGGGTCGAGGAAGATTTCCTGGCGCGCTGGCGCGCCGGACAAGCGCAATTGCCCAAGGTCGAGTTGCGCCCGCGTGATCACGGCGCCGACATTTGTGCGCTCGAAGCCTTTATCGGTCGCTGCGATGAGGGGCATCCAGCCGGGCGCCACCTGGCCATGACCGCGCGCAGCTATGCCACGGCCGGGCACATGCTCGGTGCCATAGGCACGCCCGCCTTTACCCAGTATTCGTCAGCCTTGTATCGGCGTCCGGACTTCTACTATCCGAGCCTGAACCTGAGCATGCTGGACGCGGCCTACTTCTTCCTCAAGACCACCGACGCCCTTCTGGGCGGAGCGCGGATTCCTCCGAGCCCCGCTGAGATCCCGGCCGAGGCCTTCGCCGCCTGGATGCAACCGGAACTGGACCGTTTCTTCGGCCCGGGCCGGATCACAGTGGTGCTCGATCCGACCCTGGCCGCCAAGGCCATTGCCGGGGCGAGCCGCATTCGCCTGCGGGCCAGCGCACTGTTTTCGCAACTGGACAAGAACCAGCTGTTGCAGCACGAGGCTTTCGTGCATGTCGCCACGGCGCAGAACGGCGCGTTGCAATCAAACCTCAAGAGTCTTGGCCTGGGAGCACCGCGTACCACCCAGACCCAGGAAGGTATCGCCACCCTCGCCGAGCTGTTCACCGGCAGCATGGACATCAACCGCCTGCGTCGCCTCGCCTTGCGTGTGCTCGCGGTGCAACAGGCGCTCGATGGCGCCGATTTCATCCAGGTGTTCGAAGGTTTTCTTGCTGCCGGCCAGACCCAGGAGGAATCCTTCCGCTCGACCCAGCGGGTATTTCGCGGTGCGGATCTGCACGGCGGTTCGGCGTTCACCAAGGATGCGGCCTACCTGACCGGCTTGCTTGGCGTGCACACCTTGCTGCGCATCGCGATCCGCGACAACCGACCGGAACTGGTCGGCTATCTGTTCGCCGGGCGCCTGAGCCTGGGGGACACCGTACGCCTGGCCCCGCTCTTCGAGTCCGGTTGGCTCCAGGGGCCAGTCCATCTGCCGGCCTGGGCCTCGGACCTGCGCCTGCTCGCCGCCAATCTGGCCTTCTCTGCTTTCATCTCGAGGATCAAGCTGGATGTGCTCGACCTGGACGTGCTCATGGCCTTCGCCGATGCGCATGAAGCCGATGCCAGTGCCTAGGAAGGTAGGACCTGTAGGAGCGAGCATGCTCGCGATGGTGGCACAACCACCGCGGGGAGTTGATCGTTCCCACGCT
>NZ_APIO01000137.1:0-29963 GCF_000408945.1 Pseudomonas sp. G5(2012) | reverse complement strand
GACGCTCTGCGTCCCATTGGAACGCGGAGCGTCCCTCGAGGCATTCTTTTGCTGCGCGTGGGAACGATCAGTGTCGGGAGGGAGGAATCAGCTCAGTTCGCTGATATAGGTCCCGGTCCCCTTGAGGATGTTCTGCAAAGTTTCTTCCACTTCAGCCAGGTCCACCATGTCCGGGTTGAAGGTGATCTCCAGCACATCATCCCCATTCAACGCATCGGCATCCGCAGCGGCGATCTCGATCTTCAGCAGCGTAGGGCTGAGGGTGACTTTCACGCCGTCGAGGGTCGAAGGTTCGCCGTCGAGGGTGATTTCCAGCTCGTCCTCGTCCGGGTAACGGCTCATGAGAAACATCTCACCCTTGTCGCTGTGGCAGCACAGCATCGCCATGTCGTCTTCTTCGTCATCGCACGGGTTGACGATCAAGAGGGCGGTGGTCATTTGCATGGGTAGTTCCTGGCTCGACGAGCGTGATGAAAAAGGCAATTCTGCCATCTCGAATGATTTTCTGCCGACTTGTGTGACTTATAGCAATCTATCGTGGACCTTCCACACTCAAATTTTATACGGATAAACTGAGTAGGAATCAGATCGTTATGTAGTGCTTGGGCGCTTAACTCTGATTGCCTTTGCGGCGCGCGCGATATCCGCGTGGTCCGAACCAACCCCGATCATTTGGGCTCGCAGCATGCCCGAGTACCTGTGTCCGGCGCTCGTCGTAGAGAGATTCAAACTGTCTTCGTTCAGCATTCGTGATGCGTCGCGCGGAGATGATGCGGATGATCTCCATCTCGTCGATATTCTCTTCGATCACGTGCACAACGAGTAGTGCCTTTGCACCGTCGACTATGCCAATGGTCTGCCAGCGAGGGCCATCTTTTTCCAATGAGACGAGTGATGTGATATTTAGCGGGTCATTGATCACTTGGGCGGCGGTCTCGAAACTCACACCATGTTTTGATTGGTTGCTCTCGTTCTTCTGTTCATCCCACACGAACACTGTTTATTCCTCCGCTCTCGGTCCGTCGGCAACCAATGTAATAGAACAACAAACCAACTAACGTCATGCTGATCAAGGCGTAGAACATTGCGCCGGGCATTGCGTGCTTCAATGCTATTCCGCACACAATTGGTCCAATGGCGACGCCCATGTAAACGAGGTTCTGCATGCCAAAGTAGATACCGCGCAAGTGGTTAGGAGCAATCTTGTCGATAAACATATATTCGGCTGGGACGATGATAATCTCTCCGATAGTGAAGATAATGATTGCTATCACCCAAATCCAAAGTTCTTGCGATAGGGAAAGGCCGATAAGCCCTACTACGAAGGCGGCCGATCCTAGCGACACCCAAGCCAGGAGCTTCTCCTCCTTGATCCAGCTTCCAAATAGATACTGCAATGAAATGACGACGACGGCGTTCGCGGCGGAGAGGTAGGCCACCGTTTCGTAGGCGACACTGGCCGTTACCACCACGATGAGATATTGCGACAGGTAGGTCAGCAATGGTCCGTAGACAGCCATGCTGAAAATGCCGCCAAGGGTGAATAATAGAAGGCGTTGGTCCCCCCGTAACACTGCAAGGGTTCCTGCGAACTTCATTCTTTCGGCATCGGCGGGGGCTGCGGGCGTGACGGGAGTGAAGACGTTACGAAAGAATAGAAGGAGTAGCAGAATCAGCAGTGTGAAAGCTGCCGCTATCCAAAAGGGTGCATTGAATACGTAGCGTACCGCCCAAGCGCCCAAAAAGGGTCCAATCGCAGCGCCAATGTTTTGGAGCGCGTAACGCAAGGAGTAAGCCTTGGCCCGAATCTCTTGGGGCAGTTGCTCCGACAGTAAAGCGTTGCCTACTACGGTGATCGTGGCCGAGGCCGTGTTAAGGAGAACGAGCAAGACAAGAAATACAATCGTATTCTGAGTTGGCGGAAGTACCAGATATAGCAACAACAGGCCTAGGTCCAATGCGATCAAGAGTTTAACCTTGTTGATCTTGTCCGCGAGATATCCACCATAAACGCTGGAAATCGTGCCGACCAATAAGCAGAGTCCGAGCAAATAGCCAATCTGCTCTATATCGAATCCAAGCACCTCATGAAGATAAATCGGTAGGAATGGCAGCAATGCAAAAAAGCTCACGGACCGTGCCAGTGAGAGAGTGAGCAAGATCTTGACCGACAAGGGGAACTCGTTGATGGTCTCTAGCAGTGATTTCATGAAACCGTTCCTCTGGTAGAGACGCGTTGGCTTACGTCTTTGGCAATAGCCTCTAGAATTCCGATTAATGCGGTCTTGATCCTCTCGATTTCGAACAGTTTGCTGTGATACCCGATCAGTAACCTCATGCGCTTGTTGGGCAAGACAGTTAGCCCGAGCGGATAATGGGACACGCCCGCAGCTCCGTTGGTCATCTCCGTGACGCGCAGAGGGAATGAATCGCCAAGCGTTACGGTTTGCTCTGGATAGTTCTGGAAGACGAAATAGGTGTCGAATAGATCTCCCATTCCTGCAAGACGCTGAATCTCTGTAAGCCCCAAGTGCTGATGGTGCATGAGATTCAGATGAGTTTTCTGAACTCGAATCAACAGACTCGCAAATGTATCGGACTCCTCAAGTACTACTCGTAGCGGGACGGTGTTGATGAAGAGCCCAACCATACTCTCGATGCCCTCGACCTCAGGTGGGCGTTCGGATACTGTGGCTCCGAAGACGACGTCGGACTTTCCGACAAGGCGCATGAGGAGTAAGCCCCAAGCCGTTTGCACTAGGGTGCTCAGGGTTACGCCAATACGTGCAGCTTGGCGCGTGAGACTCTCGGTCACCTCTGTCGTTAGTTCTATGTTTGTCATGTCTGGAACATCATGCGCAAAATTTGCTTTCGCACAGACTTTCGTCGGGGTATCGAATCCGGCAAGGTATCCCTGCCATGCGGTTCGGGCACTATTTTGATCTTGTTTGACGAGCCAGGCGAGATAGTTTTTGAAAGGGACAACTATGGGCATCGTTTCGATGCCGTACCGATAGAGTGTAAAAATATCTCTTAAAACGATTGGCATTGACCAACCATCAAGGAGGATGTGATGGTCGCTAATAATGAGATGATGCCGGGTGGCGGCAAAGCGGATTAGCATGAACCTCATTAGTGGAGGTTTGCTAAGGTCGAATCGTTGTGACAGGTCTTCTGTCAAAAGTCTTTCCAAGTGCATGTGCTGCTCAACGGGCGCCAAGGAAGACAGGTCATGGATTTTCCACGGTACCTCGAAGTCTTGGGTTACGATTTGCACCGGGTTCTCCAGACCTTGGTAGATGAAAGCTGCGCGCAGATTGGTATGTCTGAGCAGCAGATTATTCACAGCAGTCTTGAGTTGGGTTGTATCGAGCGTTCCCGCCAAGTCGAGGATTGTTTGACCTTGATAGGGGTCACGATGTGTTGAATTGTGGTTCGTATGAAGCAGCAAGCCCTGCTGCAACGGTGCGAGTGGCAGAATCTCTAGAAGTTGAGGGTACTGAGTTTTAATTGCATCGATATCGGACTGTTTTAATTTGATGAGATTGACATCAGACGGCGTCAGCCCCCCTAGAGAGGGGTGATCCGCCAGGCAAGCAAGTGACTGGAGAGTATCCACCCAATAGTTAAGTAACGACGACGTCTCGTCTTTATCGAATTGGGCATCATCCCACCCGATAGTCACAGTCAAGATTGGGGAAGTGAGGTCGCTATTTATGACGCCACTTAGGTCTAATGCGTGAAGCGAACGAGTAATTGGTTTCGGCGCCTTACCATTGGTGTAGAGCGCAAGGCAGACTTGTGAGAACGGAGATCTCTGTTGTGTGGCGTTAAAGCTGCAATCTTCATTGGGTACCGAACTTACTTGTTCTTTTATACGCTTCAACAACCGCGACAGCGCACGGGGATCTCCAAGGTGCTGTGTATTGATTCCGCCAGTATTGAGCTTGAGCGGAATGGTGTGCTGAGTTCGCGGGTTACGCCAATCCAGTCGCAGCAGAGTCTTTGTTTTCGTATCGCGACGAAGACGCCAATCTGCAAAAGCCAGTGCAAAGCCTGCTAGCAAGACAGTGTCTGCGCAGGTATGGTAAAGACGCGGAACAGTGGTAGCCAATATATGTGTGAGTTCGTTCGACAATGAGCGTTTGAAGTGACGGTGTATTCCGCATTCCGCATGTGGCGACTTCAGTGAGAGTCGTGGGTCAGGGATCTGCGATACCTTTAGCCAATATGACTGATCTTCCCCATCTTGCTCCGCAGGTGTCGGTAGCGCGGGGGTGGTGTTTAGAATGCTGATCAGTGCCTCGACACTTTGGTGTTGGAACACTTCACGTGCCGTTATTATGAAACCCTCGACACGGGCGCGGCTGACTAATTGGATTGACCGGATACTGTCACCGCCCAGATCGAAAAAGCGATCATCGAGACCGACTTGCTCTAAGCCTAAGACCTCTGCGAATAGACGAGCGAGTTTTCTTTCTGTCGGTGTACGAGGCAAGCGCACGTCTCGAGAGGTAAAGTTAGGGGTTGGTAAAGCTCTTGTGTCAAGCTTTCCGTTGGGGGTGAGTGGTAGTCGATCAAGTATCACTATTGCTGCGGGAACCATATAGTCCGGCAGCTTCTTTGCGACATAACGGCGTAGTTCAAGGCCCAAACTGCGAGCCTCCTGAGCGCGGTTTGGCGCATTAGAGAGTATGGGAGCTGCGGCAACCGTCTCAGATCGTGGCCGATAGAGATCTGTCAGCAAAAAATGATCATGAAATGAGGAGATAAAAATTGCGTCGAAACAGTCACTGTTCGCTGTGTCCGTCCAAGTGATTTTGGCTCTATATCCCAGTGAAGCTGCCAATGCGTGCATCGATTCTGGATCTACGGCTGCGTTGGTTGGGATCGTGATCGACTGCGCATTGACAGAGAAATCGGTATTGGTTTGCACCCAGATTGTCTGATCCAGGTGTATTGCTGCTGCCACCCGTGCGTTTGGAACACCTGTCACCCGCAATATCGGTGGCCGTTCTTTCGATAAAAAGCGCTGAACGACATTGAGGCCTGAGCCATCGCGGCACCACCCAAGTTCATGCGAGCCTCTTGTGGAGAGGCATGAACTACCGTGTTTATGCAAGACGACATCGAAGCGGAAGTCAGTCAGCTCATTGCGCTGCTTACCGCGCTTAAGCTGAAGGTCCACCCCCACGACTGCTTGCAGTTCTTGGCTGATCGTTGCAAAAAAATCAGGGTCGAGAAGCAACTCGCTCTCAAGGGTGACGGTATTGTCGATAATCTTGCGCAAATCGCAGACGCTCTCGTTGCGATGAAGACCTTTATATATGGCCACTGCTGTGGCGAAGCACCGCATCAACCGGTAATTGCGGATGTCACCCAAGAAGACACGGCCGCCTGGAACCAAGAGCTTCATTGCTTGGCTAAGAACGTCGAGTAGATAACGGCTGCTTGGAAAATATTGCGCTACGGAGTTAATGACAACTGTGTCAAAGCATTCCATAGGTAGTTCACCCAGTTCGTGGGCAGCAAGGTTTTTGAGGACGACGCGTTCACGTAGGAATGGTGTGACGTTTACCCGCTCCTCAAGGGCTCGGATCGCAGAAGGGGAGAAGTCGAGTCCCCAGTATGACTGACAGTGTGGGGCCACTTTCCATAAGATCAGGCCGGAGCCCACACCGATTTCGAGCACGCAACGCGGTTTCAAATCCAGAATTCTGTCGACGGTTGTTGCTTGCCATTCAAGCATGTCCTCAAGCGGGATCGGCTGGTTGTCATAGCTGCTATTCCAACCAGAGAAGTCTTGAGGCGAGGCGAGGTGGGTTTGTTCGCTATAGTCGCGCTCGTGCATGTCCTGCCATATAGAAACACGCTTGATCTCGTTGGCCCGGTCGCTAGCTATTGCATTGAGTTCATGTGGGACTACGTAGCCAATGAGTTGCTTGTGGTTGAGTTGATCCTCGCGAACTATCACCGCCGCTTGCGCAACTGTGGGGTGCGTAGTGAGTGCTGCTTCAATCTCTCCTGGTTCGATACGGAAACCGCGGATCTTGATCTGATCGTCGACGCGGCCGATGAAGTCGACAACACCGTCGTTACGCCATTTGGCAAGGTCACCTGTGCGGTACATACGCGAACCGGGTGGTCCGAATGGACAGGCTACGAAGCGTTCAGCCGTGAGCTTAGGGCGATTTAAATATCCGCGCGCCAATCCGTGTCCGGCGATGTACAGCTCACCAATAACGCCAGGAGGGACAGCCATCAAAACGGGATCTAGTATATAGACGCGTGTATTCCACAATGGATGACCGACAGGGACAGTTTCAGCATTCAAGTGGGGCTGGCATTCCCAATACAATGCGTCGACCGTGGTCTCAGTCGGGCCATAGGCATTAATCATGCGGTGGTTGCGGGACCATTTTTTAGCGAGAGCTGGCGAACACACTTCACCTGCAACCATGAGGTGGGGGCAGCTCCTGAGCGCGTCTTCCGACATGCTGCGGAGGATTGTTGGTGAGAATGTGATGTGCGTTGGCCGGTACTTAGCCATCGTTTGTATTTGTTGATTGGGCGACAGAAGCTCTTCGGGTGAGGCCAAGATAAGAATCGCGCCGGACAGTAGCGTGCAACACATCTCGCAGAAGGTAGGGTCGAAGTTAATCGACGAAAATTGTAGAAAGCGTGAGTGCACGTCTAAGCGGTAGCACTCGATGTATGCGCCGGCAAGATTGGGAATCCCGTAATGTGTAACGACCACTCCCTTGGGTTTCCCGGTCGAGCCCGAAGTGTAGATAACGTACGCGGAATCATTGCGCGATATAGGTCTTTTTCGATCCACATCAGTCGGGTTGCTCGTGGCTATCAGCTTGAAGGCCTCTAGCGCGGCGGCATCGTCCCAAGCGAGATGCGGGATGCTTCGAGCAGATTGCGGTAAATGCTCGAGGATCACATTTGTGGTGATGAGACACCTTGGACAGGCATCCTCTAGCATAAAGGTGAGCCGCTGAGCAGGATAATCGGGATCGAGCGGTAGGTAGGCCGCACCTGCTTTCAATATGCCTAACAGGCTGGCTAACATCGTCGGAGAGCGCCGCATTGAGAGACCTACCAGATCTTCGGCGACGACACCTTGTGAGAGAAGCCAGTGTGCAACTTGGTTTGCGTTGCGATTCAATTCTTCGTACGAGAGTGCCATATCCTCGTGGATCACGGCGGTGGCAAAGGGGGTTTTTGCGACTTGTCGTTCGAAAAGTAAGGGGTAAACCGTGTCTGGGATGCTTCGTTCAGTAGTGTTCCAGTGCTCTAATATCATGCTGCGAGCATCTGAGTCGAGAATGTTGATGGCCGCGAGAGTGCGGTCGGGATTGGCTGCAACTTGTTTGAGTATGTTGACGAAGTAGCGTGCAAAGGCCTCGACTGTGGTTCGGTCGTATAGATCCGTTGCGTATTCAATTTCGCCGCTCATGCCTGCTATCGAACCGTCCTCACATTTTTGCTCAGTCAGTTCAATCGTCAGATCGAACTTGGAAGTATGCGTGGTGGTCGATCCCAGCTCTGCTGTCAATCCAGGCCATTCGAGGTTCGGTGCAGCATTGTTCTGGAGTACAAGCATGATCTGGAACAGTGGATGATGACTGGTCCTGCGGGCTGGGTTCAGCACGTCGACCAAGTAGTCGAACGGTATGTCCTGATTTGCGTAAGCCGCCAGATTCACCTCCTTCACACGCGCTAGCAGCCTAAGAAAACTCGGATCTCCTGAAGTGTCGGTACGCAGTACGAGTGTGTTGACGAAAAGTCCGACCAAGTCGTCCAGTGCACTGTCAATGCGTCCGGCGATAGGGCTCCCCAAGGGAATGTCGGTACCAGCACCCAGCTTGCTCAAAAGTATGGCGGTAGCCGCCTGCAAAAGCATGAACAAGCTAACGCCTGCTTGGCGTGCGAGATTGGAGAGGCGTAGGGTTAAAGCGGCGTCCACATGAATTGGGACGACGTTGCCGTGGAAGCTTGCGACGTGAGGACGGGGGCGATCTGTCGGGAGTTCGAGATGCTCGGGCATGTTTGCCAATGCTCGGCGCCAGTATGACAATTGTTGCGATAGCGGACTTTGCGTTTCGGCATCGGAACCGAGCCAGTCGCGCTGCCATAGTGTGTAGTCAGCATACTGTACTGGCAACGCTGGAAAATCAGCGACCGCACCAACTGTGCGTGCTGCGTAGGCGAAGCTCATGTCGCGAATGAAAGGTGCAAGCGACCAGCCGTCGCCAGCGATGTGGTGGAGGGTCACGAGCAGCACATGATGCTCTTTGCTCAGACGGAAGAGGTCGGCGCAGATTGGGATTTCGCGCTTCAGATCGAAGTGATGGCTGGCTGCTTGAGAGAGAACTTCAGACAGCTCGCCAGCGGAAACCTCGTGTACCACCAACTCGATTTTGACACTTCCCTCCCGCGCAATGTCCTGCTCAGGACCTTGAATGCCTTCGCGCAAACGCGTTCTGAGGACTTCGTGACGCATGAGTAAGTCGTTGAGCGCTTGCTGCAGTGCCTTGCGGTCCAGCTTACCTTTCAAGTCAAGGTAAATAGGCAAGTTGTAGGTTGCGTTCGGTCCTTCCATCTGATGCAAGAACCAAAGGCGTTGTTGCGCAAATGAGAGAGGTAAGTGAGTGGGACGTTCCAATGCACGAATGGGAGGGTGCGCAGGCTCAGCTTCGCTCAACCTGCACGCTAGGTTGGCGGCAGTCGGTGCCTCGAAGATTGATCGGATGGGTAGTTCAATACCGAGCTCCGTACGTAAACGGTTAATCAAGCGTGTGGCCAAAAGCGAGTTTCCGCCCAAATCGAAGAAGCTATCGTGAGCACTGGCGTACTTAATTTTAAGAACGTCGCAGAACAATTCGACTAGTAACAGTTCGCTTGTTGTTGTGGGAGGACGTCGCTCCCGGGAGAGAAAACTAAGAGGCGGCAGACCGTTGCGATTCACCTTGCCGTTGGGGGTCAGTGGGAGCGAGGCCAACGCCATGATACCTGCCGGGATCATGTATTCAGGTAGGTGCGCTGATATCTCGCGGCGTAGGATTGTGGTGTCCAATGAGTGACCCGCTATTGGCACGACGTATCCTGCCAGATGTCGCAGGCCGGGTTGGTCCTCACGTAGGAATACGCGCGCACGAGCGACGCCGGGTTGCTGCATCAGAATAGCTTCGACCTCTCCCAGTTCAATGCGGAAACCGCGGATTTTGACTTGCTCGTCCGCGCGCCCCAGGAACTCAAGCATTCCTCTTTCGTTTAAACGAGTGATGTCTCCCGTGCGGTACATGCGGCTGCCTGCGGCACCAAATGGGCATGCCACGAAGCGTTCGGCTGTGAGTTTTGCATTGCCGAGATAGCCTCGTGCCAAACCGTCTCCAGCGATGTAGAGCTCGCCTTCGATTCCCGATGGTAGGGGTCGAAGTGTAGCGTCGAGCACGTAAACCTCAGTGCTCCATATCGGTTTACCGATTGTGACCTGTTCGCCACGACGAACAGCTACCATTAATGACCAAATAGTCGTCTCTGTTGGTCCATATAGATTCCAAACCTTGTTGGGTGCGATGCTGAGAAAATCTGCAAGATCGGGCGGTAGCGCCTCACCGCCACACAATATCTGCATCGAGCCGTCCGGTATCCAGGACGCTTCTCGCAGGAGTTGCCAAAGGGCAGGAGTTCCCTGCATCAGTGCAGGCTTCGCAGCAGCAATAAAACGGCTTAGGGCTCGGCCGTCTATGGCGATTTCATGGGGCACCAAGTGCAGCTCAGCTCCACTCAAAAGCGGTAAGTACAACTCCAGCCCAGCGATGTCGAAGGAGATCGGAGTCGTCGACACGACAACGTCGCGGCAGGTGATCCAGAAATGATTCATCATGAAGGCCATGAAGTTGGCGAGTGCATGATGGGTCACAATGACGCCCTTTGGCCGGCCGGTTGAGCCTGATGTATAAATAACGTACGCGGGATGCAGTGGTTGCAGCAGTTCGCTGCGGTCTCGGACTAGAGGATTCGTTGTTTTAGTGTTGGCCAACACTTCGTTGAAATCTTCAACATACAAGGTGCTTACAGATTGTATCGCTGTACCGAGACGATCGAGGAGAGACCGCGTTGTAAGGAGGATCGTTGGCTGCGCGTCCTTGATCATGTATTCAAGACGTTCGCTCGGATAACTTGGATCAAGTGGTAGGTACATCGCGCCCGCTTTAAGAATACCTAAAAGGCTCGCCACTAATTCAGGGGAGGGGCGTAATGATACGGCGACAACCATCTCTGGCCCTATGCCTTGGGCTATTAGCCAGTGCGCTACACGGTTGGCGCGCTCGTTCAACTCCACATAGGTCAACGATGACGCTTCGCATACGAGTGCCGTAGCATATGGGGTGCGATCGACTTGCTGTTGGAATAACAGAGGCAGAATGACGCTCATATTAGACTCTTCGGTTTTAGGTCTGTCCAGTTCTCGCCAATGAAGGAAAGACAGTTATCCCGACTATCAGGCCCGAAGACGCGTTGCCATCCCGCCGGGGTGGCAACGCAGTCTGGCCACAACGAGTGCTGACCTTCGTTGTTGACCAAAACATAAAAGATGCCGGACTCGATTTCGAATGGATTAGTCATTTCTAACGACATGGTTTAACTCCTCCTTCCCTAGCAGGTAGTTTTCGATCAGCGCAGCAATCGTCGTTGCATGTTGATCTTGCAAAAGACCGTAGTGGGAACCCGCGATGGTGCTTGCAGTCAGTTTTCCCGCACTCAGCTTGTGCCAAGTCTCGATGGAGTCATTCTCTGATACGTGCAAAAGAAGACCGTGTGTCGGCTTCGCTGTTGGCCTGTACTCGACCAAAGCGCGGATATTCGCTCGATACGTCTGAATGAGGCGCTCGACGAACGCTATACTGGAATTACGTTGACTCCTTGCCTGTCCAAACAAAGCCACTGTTATTTGTTGAATGGCGGACGGAGGACCGGCACCTTCTGATGTGGCGCCGAGTTCCTTATTGTTTGTTGCCACTTGGGCTAGGAGATCGTTGCGTAAATCCAGTAAGAGCGCAGCCTCGTCCCACTTGATGATTGGAACTTCCCAAATATAGCTGTCGATAAGTACTAGTTTCCGCAGATTCAATCCTTTGTCGGCCGCTTTTTTAGCGATCTCGTAACCGATGAGACCTCCGAGCGACCAGCCGACGAGATGAAAATCCTCCTCGCCAAAGTCATCGTAAATCAAATTGGCATAATGTTCGGCAATATCCTGAATGGTTTGCAGTCGCTCGACATTCGCTAGCGCCAAAGGCTGGATGCCGTAGCAACCACGGTCGTGACCGAGGCGTTGGACCAGCTTTGAGTAAGCGAATACTAAACCGCTGACCGGGTGAATGAATATGATGGGTATTTTTGAGCCCCTGTTACTCATTCGTATGATTGCGCGCTCCTGGTTTGCGACCTGTAATTGTGAGCCGTCGGTGGCAAGTTCGCGAATTGTCGGGTAACGCAGTAAGTCACCAAGGCTCAGATTCCAGCCGAGCCGTTGCTTGATTTGTTCTATCGTGGCTAACGCAAGCAGCGAATCACCACCTAAGGCAAAGAAGTTGTCATTCTCTCCAATATCCTTCCGACCCAAAGTAAAACTCCAGATCTCGTTCAAGCTCTGCTCTATGAGACTCGTCACGGCTTGCTTCCCTCAACGTGTTTAGGCTCGATCATGACCCGGTTTCCAAAGGTCTTGAGGCTTGCATGGTGGAGAAGCTGTGCGTAAACAGGATCCTCCATCAAGAGCTCATGAGCTTTGCCAAAGCAATGAACTGGTAGATAAGGGTAGAGGTGGTGAATGAGGTGATAGCAATCGTTGCGTGGGAAGAAGAGGGTGCGGAGCACTGGGTTGTGGATGATGAAGTTGCGAGACTTATATATTTCGTCGAGCTCTATTGCATACAGTCCGCCATGATCCACGATGTCAATCAGGTAGCGAAGGAGAGGCAGGAATGCAGCATGGGCCAAGATGAGCGTCCACATGGCATAATTCATTTCTGCTATATATAGAGCCGCGCCGATTCCCACATAGAACGCAAGCCCGAAGCTGTGAGAGGGTTTTTTCATGCTGATCCTAGGAAAGTAAAACCAAACGAAGCGCAGCATTATTAAGTCGTGCAACGCCCGTGACCACGTGATAGGGCGATTGTGGTCGAGGTTCTGGCGTAACTTGAAATCATCGTCCAAGGCGTAGTTACCAAGATGCATGTGATGGCTGCGGTGCTCTTTTTTGTACGCCACAAAGTTTATGAGTAGTGGAATGCAAAGCAACTTGCCGACACGATCGTTGTAGCTGTGCGAATCTGAGAAAGAGTTGTGTGAGCATTCGTGTACGATGTTGTTCAGACCTTTAAGGGTGACGGCGGTTAAGGCTGCGAACACTACCGTTGTAAAAGAATGGTGGGTGGCTTGAGCCAAGGCGAGCAACACGACGATGGAGATCAAGTAAGCAGCTAGAAAAAGTGAGCCTTTCATCATCGATTGCGGGGTGCAAAGGTGCTTCATTCTCAGCGTCATGGCCAACCCCCTGCGAGTTTGATGACTTCACCCGTGATGAAGTCCGCCGAACCGCTCGCTAGAAATGTAATTAGTGCGCCAATCTCGCTCGCCTTGCCGAGCCTGCCTAGTGGGAGCAGCTTGTGCAGTTTCTTCCGGCCAAACTCCGTCTCCCACAGCTCTGACGGATAATAGCTTTCGCTTGCCAGGAAGTTCGGGGCGATTGCATTAACAGTGATTCCGCTGGATGCCAGCTCACGTGCTGCTGCTTGGGCGAGGGCCGAAGCACCAGCTCTGGCTGAACTGTAGGTGGAGAATCCAGGCTCGGGCTTTGACGGCGCGGCGGATGTAACTAGAACTATGTAACCTTTGCCGTATCGCTTCATTTCGGTCGCAGCTCTCGCCAAGAGGGAGAACGGTGTGATGAGTAAAGCCTCGCATGCCCTGCGCATGTCGCAAGCCTCCCCAGCTTCGAGCGGTACGTGTTGTAGGGGGAAGATGTCGTTGCTGACGAGTAGATCGATGCGGCCGAACTCTTTGGCAACATACGCAATGAGGGCACTCGATGTCTTGTTCGGATAGGCTGATGCGCCTGTGTTTTTTGTTTGGAAGTCTTTGCGCAAGTTCTCGTCGGGGAAGCTTTCATCATGGCAAACCACGACGTATCCTGCGGCAAGGAGAGCAGTGACCGCGCCCGGTCCTGCGTATTTGGTAGCGTTCGTGACGACTGCAACGGGGCGTATCATCGTGCCTCCCCAACAAACGTAGTAATCGCAGCGAGAATGTCAGTGTTTATAAGCAGCGCGTCGTGGTGACTGCGAGCCTCGCTCTCTTGCAAACGACTGCCATTTACGAGGCGGTGCAACATGAGGGATGCGCCTGGATGTGTCATACGATCTTTGCCGTTTGTGACAATCAGCATTGGCAACTCTAGTTGTCGTGCGGCGGCCATTGCGTCATATGCCATTAGCGCGAAATTTATTTTTGCATATCGATGAAATAGTCCAACGTCAGCATAGGGATAGAGAATGAAGGGCGCCAACTCCGGCGGGACACTGAACAACATAGCCGGATCCATGAAGAGAGAGTGAACCTCTGCCGCACGTTTGAGACTGGTCGAGGCCTCCGACAATAGGCTCTGAAACTGACGCTGGAATGGTGTGCGGGGCGTCTCAGGACCGAAGTTCAAGTCGCCATGAAGAATGAGTATAGAGGCGATGCTATTGGTGCATACAGCTGCTGCGGCGATAGCAGTCGGTGCGCCGCCGCAGATTCCAATAAGGTGGGCGCGGTTGAGGTTATAACCCAACATGATTGACTGGACGTGCCCTATTTCGGTCGTGATCTCGCCGGCTGGTTCTGCAAGTGAGCGCCAATCACCGAAGAGATAGGGACTCTCAAACATGATGACAAAGTGGTTTTGGCTAAGCCCTTTCATCCAGGAATTAAAGAACATTGGAGGCATGCCGCAGGGGAGTACGAAGATGATCGCTTCGTTAGTGGGTGTGCCTAAGGTGAACGTAGTTAAGGCTGGTGAGTCGTTTGGATATAGTGTTCTTCGTCGGCTTTGCTCTGGTATTGCGGCCATACTAAATGCGGCGTCCAATGTATTCGCTTTTTCGATGACTGCGAGTTTCTTCCAGTCGATTAGATTGGCGAGTAAGAACTTGCTAAGCGCAGTTTCCAAGCTTGATGCATTCAAGGGCGTGGGCCATACGAAGTATGGAACGACGAGAGAATAGTGTAGGCCAATCGCGCGCAAGATCTCGTTACAGCGCTCGGAATCTTCTGCGCGAAAGGGGGGGGCATCGCCAGCAGTGGTTGTGACAGGAAAAATTCTGAGCGTCGTACTGCATGCCGCGAGTAATGGTTGGCAGTGACCCAATACCTCTACGAGTTGTACAAGCTGTACGTCATCCGTGAGATGAATCGCTTTAATAGGCATGAGAAGACCTCGTTTTAGTGTTAGAACTTCTTACCGCGTGTTGTATGAGTGACTATTCGGTTGTTCGGACAATTATTCATGCCGCGCACCACGACAATTCCATACTTTTCGAGGCTCACGCTGCCACCGTATTCTTCGACCATATTTGTATCGGGATAAACGTGTACGGATGAGGGCACGTAACGCGTTGCATAACCCATGCGCATTTCCTTGGTCTTCCCGGAGTGAGGGTGCGAGGCATGCATGAGGGTTGACCAGAATATGATGAACTGCCCGGCCTCCATTACTATGGAAGTGGCGTCTTTTTCATTCGGTGACCAGTTCGGATCAATCTGCAGTTCCCGGTAGTCGTAGCCGAAGAAGCCACGTAGTACGCCGTTTTTTTTCATCGAATTGTTTTGCTCACCGCTGTAATGCATTCGTTTGGTTTCGTCATAGAACATTGTCTTGTGAGTACAGGGGATGAACTGGAGGCACCCGTTGTCGGTTGTCGCGTCGGTGAAGGCGCTCCAGACAGTGATTGTGCCTCCGAATTTTGAATCTTCGGGCCAAACGATTTGCGGTGTGCCGGACGCATTGGCAAAGGTATCGGCTTGATGCCAGTCAGTACCTTCTTCACCAGGATGTTTAGGGAAAAACTCCGTGCGCCAACAAATAACGTCCGGACCCAAAATGCTTGACACACGATCGACGATCTCACGTCGGCATATGTGTTCAGCGAGGAAGTCAATGTCGAGGTGGCGATCGTAGTTTGAGATATTGGTGCTGCCTGATACTGCTGCATTTGATTGGTAGACCGCGTGACTGCGATCCAGAGCCTGAAGTCGCGTTTGCCGCCAAAGAGCCTTCATTTCATCCGGTGAATAAAGCGTGAACGGGCCTATGTAGCCTTGATGATGGAATTGTTCAACTTCTTCAGGGGAAAGGTAAAAGTGGCTCTCAGGTGTTTTAATTATATTAGTCATGGAAGTGCCTATAATTATTATTGGGAGGTGAGGGTCTTGATTAGGGCCGAGAGGGTTGCGCCTTTGTTGAAAACGTCTATGCGCAGGTCCGTCTTGAACTTTAAATTGATGCGTTGGAGCATGATAGTCAGGGAGAAAGATGTTCCGCCGAGATCGAAAAATTCAGCATCGGGGTCGATGTCGCTAAGTCCAAGAGTACTTGCCCAGATAGAGTGCAGGTCTTTCTCTATCGACTCACTAGACTTCGTGCCTTCGGATTTGGCTGGGTATGTAAGTTTTTCTCGTAAGAGAGTCACGAGAGCGTCGTTGTCTTGTTTTCCGTTAACTGTAGTAGGGATGCGGTCGACAGCTATGTAGGCCGATGGAACCATATAACTTGGAAGCGCTTTGACCGCTGCAGCATGTAGTTCGGAAGGTAGTGTTTTGTGAGCGCGGCTCCCTGCAACTGCGCCGAGGACAACATAGGCTACAAGTCTTGGATCGTTTTCCCCGAAGTTTACTGCAATAACCTTCGCGTCTTGAACTTCCGCGTGGTGCATGAGGCAGGCCTCAATTTCACTGGGCTCGATACGATAACCGCGAACTTTGACTTGACAGTCGGCGCGACTGATGTATGCGTAAGTATCAAGTCCAATTTCTGCGCCGATATCGCCGGAATTGTACCAACGTCCCCAATTGCCCAAACGGTCGGTACGATATTTGAAACGCTCATGAGTGAGATCGGAGCGCCCGAGGTAACCGCGCGCGAGACCTGGGCCCTGTACATAGATAAACCCCACTTGTCCTCGTGGTACGGTCTGACCGTTTGTGTCAACTATCTCAATCTTCATGCCTGGGATGGGCATGCCAATTGGACTGAACTCTTGGGTCATGAGATCGCTTGGTTCGAGAAACTTCAATGTTGTGTGTACGGTCGTTTCCGTTATTCCGTACATATTGATAAGGCGAGGGCTGTCAAGGCCGTGTCGTGCTATCCATGGTGTTAGTGCCAGCGCGTCCAAGCGCTCTCCGCCAAGTATAACGTAGCGTAACGACAGTTCATCACATGGTCTTGTTGTATCAACGGTTATAAGGTTGCGGAAGGATGAGGGGGTTTGATTGAGTACGGTGACTTTCTCACGTGTCAGTAAGTCGTGAAAATCTTGTGGATCTCGAGCGGTCTGGTTTGACACCAGGACTAGGCTCCCTCCGAACAGGAGCGCGCCCCAGATTTCCCACGCAGAGAAATCGAAAGCGACTGAATGAAACTTGCACCATACGTCGTTTGCGTTAAACCCGAATTTATCGTGTGTTGCGGTGAAAAGGTGCACGATATTTCGATGTTCGACCATCACGCCTTTTGGCTGTCCCGACGAGCCCGATGTGAAAATGACGTAGGCCAGACTCGTCTCATCGTCGCCGGACTCCCTCTCAATGAGGGTGCTCGACACGGAAACAGCGGCAGTGATGTTGACGACGGTCCGGTCTTCAAAGTTTGGAGCGGTCGCATCGTCAGCGACGACGATGTCCATGGTGCTTAACTGAGCGATTTGCTTGCGTCGCTCCTGCGGGTGCGCTGGGTCTAGCGGAACGTAAGCACCGCCAGCTTTTAATATTCCCAGAATACCAATGATCAAGTCACATGTGCATTCAAGGCATAGTCCGACCAACTGATCACGCTTCACGCCGATGTTAAGCAGGGATATCGCCAGCTTTTCTGCGCGCTCGTTTAGATCTCGGTATGTCAGCTGTGTCTGGCCATCGGTAACGGCTATGTTATGAGGAAATTGTTGAGAAACTCTCGCGAAGACGGCGTGAAGTGTCGTCGCTCCAGTGAATTGGGTCGGTAAGCTAAATGTTTTCGTCGGCATCGTGGACACTCGAGGAAATGAAAAAACCTGAAATAAATAATGTCTCGAAACGCTTTAAAAAAGCGATCAAAAATCGAGTAGGTATTTTCCTAAAAAAATGTAGGACATTTCTCAGGTTTGTTCGGGGTGGATAACAACACTCAGCAATAGGTTGTATCAGGAATAAGCTATTTATTTGCCGAATATCCTGGTCGTCCCGCTAATGTGAAGGATGAAATTTCGACTGATCAAGTGCCAGTTTGGTTACACGAAAGTCCGCCTCCGAAGCTTGGTGAGAAACACCGCGCAGCGGACCACGTAACGAAAAAGCAATTCTCCCAGCCCACAGGAGATTTCTATGTCTCATGGTGCGGGAACTGAGGGAAAAAACGGTTTGTATTATCAGTTTGATGTATGGAAAAAAGTTAGGTGCTTGACTTTTTGAATTTTGAAAGATGTTTCTCTCGGACTATTCCTAACTTGCCATAGGAAATTTCCGATTGTGCTGCAGGACGTTTGCAAGAGCCAAAAATAACGCTCCGCCCTCCGGTTTTTCACTTGTATTGCCCTCATTCAATCCCTTAGCGTGATCGCCCAGACGCAAAGGATTGCGCAGTCAATCATGAAAAAAGGACCTCTTTCGATGAGTCAGTATTTCGAATGGGCGGATGAGATCAAGCACCTGTCCGGGGAACAAATCGAGCAACTGTACCAGCGCTATCTGAACGGTGAAAAAAGTGCCGATCTGAAAATCGAGTTCAACATTGCGCCTGAAGTCCGCAGTCTGTTGAAAATATTGCCGCCGATTATCAGCAAGGACCTGACCTGCCCCTACTGCGACCTGCCCATGTGGGTGCGTCGGAACGCCAAGGGTACCCCTGTCTCAATTCGAAACCGTTTCAAGTGCGTGCGTTGCGAGCACTATCACCATGAGCCTGGCCACTATGGGCGAAACAAGCCCTGTACCTGCGATGAATGCTACAAGCTGCGCCAGCAGGAAATCGTCGCCCAGGCGCAGCGCGATCGTCTCGAGCTGGAGAAACGCTACCCCACGTCACGTCCGGCGGTGCCTTATGCATCGCTGGGTTTCGTCCAGAAACTGACATTGCTCGCCTTGCTGGACGACGGCCATGTCGCTGGCGCCGAGCGCATTGCCTCGCTCGACGCCGGGTTGCGCAGTGAACCGTTGGCGCCCACTGATGAGGCCAGTGAAGCGCTGGTGAGGAACCTGTACGAGGCCGGCGTGCTGAACGTCGATCCGGATGGCGACATCAAGGCCTTCGATCGAGCGGCCGGCTACCTGATCAAAGACTTTTCCTGCGTGCGCTGGCTACCCAATGTCGCGCTGGAAACCGGCGTACGCAGCACTCGCGACGCACTGTACCAGGCGTTGTACCAGGAACTGTCCGGCAGTGTTCAGCCGTCCTGGAAAAGCGAGCTGTATGCCTTGATGTTGAGCCTGGCCCGGGACGAGTCGATTCAGTACATCCAGGTATTGGCCAGCGAAGTGAGCTTCGTGTTCAGTGCCCGAGGGCGTGCCGAAACTGTTGTCGGCCAGCTTCTGCAGGACTTCTCGGTGAGCCATGTCTACTACTTTGCGCGATTGGCGGTGAAGAATGCCGCGCATTTTTATGCCACCGGCAACTCCAAGGGCCGCAACCACGCTTGCAACACCATCCCGGGCAACATGTTGGGCACGGCGCAGGATGCCAAGGCGCGAAACTGGCGCAAAACCGCCTATCGCGATTCGCGAGTGCCGCAGTCGTCCTTGCACCGAATCCTGTACGACGTGGTGCTGAAAGACAGCGGGGCTGGTTTTTCCAAGTCTCCCGGCCTCTACTGGCGTGATGAACTGGTGCCGCGGTTTTTCTCCGGCGATGCTTGTGGAGCAGACCTGGCCGGGCATCTGCAGCTGTTCTGCCGCGAGTGTGAATCGAGCAACGTCGATGCCAGCATGGACCGGATGACGATTCAAATGCTCTGTTACGACTGCGCGACAGTGAGCAAATTTCAGGCGATCGAAGACTTGATCGACTGAATTGGTCGAGGTTCTTTCAACGCGCCAATAGCGTCCATGGTCGGTTCGGCGATCATGGATGTTGTCAATTTCTGGTTGAGGCGTGGCACATGCGTGCTGGACGGCCGTTCTGGCACGAATGTCCTGCAAAAAACGTGCACTCAGCCCTGAAATCGACTCCGACTGCTAGTGTTGTTCAGTGTGCGCCTGCAGAGCAGCGTACCGTTGACCGAATATGTCGCAGCATCGCAAGCATGGGCCTTGCCGCACTCGTTAAGCTGCGCAACGGATGAGCACCCGTAAAGGCATTGCGTTGCCCGCAGCCCAGTCGCTTTTGCAGATGCCCATTCACGGAAGGTGAATGTGACCCGAGTGTCTCGTTTAGCTTCACCCACCTGTCACCCTGTTTCCTCTGCCCGAGAATCAGGAACAGGGTGACGGGTAGCCCCTGACAGGGGAATAGCACGCGACGCTTCCATCAATAACAAGCCCAAGCGGAGTACCACAGATGGCGTTCTTCACCGCAGCCAGCAAAGCCGACTTCCAGCACCAACTGCAAGCGGCACTGGCGCAGCACATCAGTGAACAGGCACTGCCACAAGTGGCGCTGTTCGCTGAACAATTCTTCGGCATCATTTCCCTGGATGAACTGACCCAACGTCGGTTGTCTGACCTCGCTGGCTGTACTCTTTCTGCGTGGCGCCTGCTTGAGCGCTTCGATCACGCGCAACCGCAAGTGCGCGTCTACAACCCCGATTACGAACGTCACGGCTGGCAGTCGACCCACACCGCGGTCGAAGTGCTACACCATGACCTGCCGTTCCTGGTGGACTCGGTGCGTACCGAGCTGAACCGCCGCGGCTATAGCATCCACACCCTGCAAACCACCGTGCTGAGCGTGCGTCGTGGCAGCAAGGGCGAGTTGCTCGAAATCCTGCCCAAAGGCACCCAGGGCGACGACGTGTTGCACGAGTCGCTGATGTACCTGGAAATCGACCGGTGCGCCAATCCGGCCGAACTGAACGTGCTGAGCAAAGAGCTGGAGCAGGTGCTGGCAGAAGTGCGTGTCGCGGTCGGCGATTTCGAACCGATGAAGGCCAAGGTCCAGGAAATCCTCACCAACCTGGACAACAGCCAGTTCGCCGTCGATGCCGACGAAAAGAGCGAAATCAAGAGTTTCCTGGAATGGCTGGTGGGCAACCACTTTACCTTCCTCGGCTATGAAGAGTTCGTGGTCAGCGATGAAGCCGATGGCGGCCACATCGTCTATGACAAGAATTCCTTCCTCGGCCTGACCAAACTGCTGCGCGCCGGCCTGAGCTACGATGACCTGCGCATCGAAGACTACGCCGTGAACTACCTGCGCGAACCGACCCTGCTGTCGTTCGCCAAGGCCGCACATCCAAGCCGTGTACACCGTCCGGCTTACCCGGACTACGTGTCGATCCGTGAAATCGACGCCAACGGCAAGGTCATCAAGGAATGCCGTTTCATGGGCCTGTACACCTCCTCGGTGTATGGCGAGAGCGTGCGGGTCATCCCGTATATCCGCCGCAAGGTCGCGGAAATCGAACGCCGTTCGGGTTTCCAGGCCAAGGCTCACCTGGGCAAGGAACTGGCGCAGGTGCTCGAAGTCCTGCCACGCGACGACCTGTTCCAGACCCCGGTGGACGAGCTGTTCAGCACCGTGATGTCGATCGTGCAGATCCAGGAACGCAACAAGATCCGCGTGTTCCTGCGCAAGGACCCATACGGTCGCTTCTGCTACTGCCTGGCCTACGTGCCGCGTGATATCTACTCCACCGAAGTGCGGCAGAAGATCCAGCAAGTGCTGATGGATCGCCTCAAGGCCTCGGATTGCGAGTTCTGGACCTTCTTCTCCGAGTCCGTGCTGGCCCGCGTGCAACTGATTTTGCGCGTCGACCCGAAAAACCGCATCGACATCGACCCGCAGCAACTGGAAAACGAAGTGATCCAGGCGTGCCGCAGCTGGCAGGACGATTACTCGGCCCTGACCGTCGAAACCTTCGGTGAAGCCCACGGCACCAACGTGTTGGCCGACTTCCCGAAAGGCTTCCCGGCCGGTTACCGCGAACGATTCGCCGCCCATTCGGCTGTGGTCGACATGCAGCACCTGCTGAACCTCAGCGAAAAAAATCCGCTGGTGATGAGCTTCTACCAGCCACTGGGTCAAGTGGGCCAGCGTGAGCTGCACTGCAAGCTGTACCACGCCGACACGCCACTGGCGCTGTCCGACGTGTTGCCAATCCTGGAAAACCTCGGCCTGCGCGTGCTGGGTGAATTCCCGTACCACCTGCGTCACAACAATGGCCGCGAGTTCTGGATCCACGACTTCGCCTTCACCGCAGCCGAAGGCCTGGACCTGGACATCCAGCAACTCAACGACACCCTGCAGGACGCGTTCGTCCACATCGTGCGTGGCGATGCCGAGAACGATGCGTTCAACCGCTTGGTACTGACCGCCGGCCTGCCGTGGCGTGACGTGGCGCTGCTGCGTGCCTACGCCCGTTACCTGAAGCAGATCCGCCTGGGCTTCGACCTGGGCTACATCGCCAGCACCCTGAACAACCACACCGACATCGCTCGCGAATTGACCCGGTTGTTCAAGACCCGCTTCTACCTGGCGCGCAAGCTCAGCAGCGACGATCTGGAGCAGCGCCTGGAACACGCGATTCTCACCGCGCTGGACGACGTCCAGGTGTTGAACGAAGACCGTATCCTGCGTCGCTACTTGGACCTGATCAAGGCCACCCTGCGCACCAACTTCTACCAGACCGACGCCAACGGCCATAACAAGCCGTACTTCAGCTTCAAGTTCAACCCGCACTTGATTCCTGAACTGCCCAAGCCGGTGCCGAAGTTCGAAATCTTCGTCTACTCGCCGCGCGTAGAAGGCGTGCACCTGCGCTTCGGCAACGTGGCCCGTGGTGGCTTGCGCTGGTCTGACCGTGAAGAAGACTTCCGTACCGAAGTCCTGGGCCTGGTAAAAGCCCAGCAAGTGAAGAACTCGGTCATTGTGCCAGTCGGTGCGAAGGGCGGCTTCCTGCCGCGTCGCCTGCCACTGGGCGGCAGCCGTGACGAGATCGCGGCCGAGGGCATCGCCTGCTACCGCATCTTCATTTCCGGCCTGTTGGACATCACCGACAACCTGAAGGACGGCGCGCTGGTACCACCGACCAACGTCGTGCGCCATGACGACGATGACCCGTACCTGGTGGTGGCCGCGGACAAGGGCACCGCGACGTTCTCCGACATCGCCAACGGCATCGCCATCGACTACGGCTTCTGGCTGGGTGACGCGTTTGCATCCGGTGGTTCGGCCGGTTACGACCACAAGAAAATGGGCATCACCGCCAAGGGCGCGTGGGTGGGCGTACAACGCCACTTCCGCGAGCGCGGCATCAATGTCCAGGAAGACAGCATCACCGTGGTCGGCGTCGGCGATATGGCCGGTGACGTGTTCGGTAACGGCTTGTTGATGTCGGACAAGCTGCAACTGGTCGCAGCGTTCAACCACCTGCACATCTTCATCGATCCGAACCCGAACCCGGCGACCAGTTTCGCCGAACGTCAGCGCCTGTTCGACCTGCCACGTTCGGCCTGGTCGGACTACGACACCAGCATCATGTCCGAAGGTGGCGGCATCTTCTCCCGTAGCGCGAAGAGCATCGCGATTTCCCCGCAGATGCAGGAACGCTTCGACATCCAGGCCGACAAGCTGACCCCGACCGAATTGCTGAACGCCTTGCTCAAGGCACCGGTGGACCTGTTGTGGAACGGCGGTATCGGTACGTACGTCAAGGCCAGCAGCGAAAGCCACGCCGATGTCGGCGACAAGGCCAACGATGCATTGCGCGTGAACGGTAACGAACTGCGCTGCAAAGTGGTGGGCGAGGGCGGTAACCTCGGCATGACCCAGCTGGGTCGCGTGGAGTTCGGCCTCAACGGCGGCGGCTCCAACACTGACTTCATCGACAACGCCGGTGGCGTGGACTGCTCCGACCACGAAGTGAACATCAAGATCCTGCTGAACGAAGTGGTTCAGGCCGGCGACATGACCGACAAGCAGCGCAACCAGTTGCTGGCGAGCATGACCGACGAAGTCGGTGGCCTGGTGTTGGGCAACAACTACAAGCAGACCCAGGCACTGTCCCTGGCAGCCCGTCGTGCCTTGCCGCGGATTGCCGAATACAAGCGCCTGATGAACGATCTGGAAGGTCGCGGCAAACTGGATCGCGCCATCGAGTTCCTCCCGGCTGAAGAAGCGATCAACGAGCGCGTCGCGGCGGGCCATGGCCTGACCCGTGCCGAGCTGTCGGTGCTGATCTCCTACAGCAAGATCGACCTCAAGGAGCAGCTGCTGGGCTCCCTGGTGCCGGATGACGACTACCTGACCCGCGACATGGAAACCGCTTTCCCGCCGACCCTGGTGAGCAAGTTCTCCGAAGCCATGCGCCGTCACCGCCTGAAGCGCGAGATCGTCAGCACCCAGATCGCCAACGATCTGGTCAACCACATGGGCATCACCTTCGTGCAACGACTCAAGGAGTCGACCGGCATGAGCCCGGCGAACGTGGCCGGCGCCTATGTGATCGTGCGTGACATTTTCCACCTCCCGCACTGGTTCCGTCAGATCGAAGCCCTGGATTACCAGGTGTCCGCCGACGTTCAGCTGGAGTTGATGGACGAGCTGATGCGCCTGGGCCGTCGCGCCACGCGCTGGTTCCTGCGCGCCCGTCGCAACGAGCAGAACGCTGCCCGTGACGTCGCGCACTTCGGTCCGCACCTCAAGGAGCTGGGTCTCAAGCTCGACGAACTGCTCAGCGGCGAGATCCGCGAGAACTGGCAGTCGCGTTATCAGGCGTACGTTGCAGCCGGTGTCCCGGAGTTGTTGGCGCGCATGGTGGCTGGCACCTCGCACCTGTACACCCTGCTGCCGATCATCGAGGCCTCTGACGTGACCGGCCAGAACCCTGCGGACGTGGCCAAGGCCTACTTCGCCGTGGGCAGCGCACTGGACATCACCTGGTACCTGCAACAGATCAGCGCCTTGCCGGTGGAAAACAACTGGCAGGCCCTGGCCCGTGAAGCGTTCCGCGATGACGTCGACTGGCAGCAACGTGCTATCACCATCTCGGTCCTGCAACAGGGCGATGGTTCCCAGGACGTGGAAACACGGCTGTCCCTGTGGATGTCGCAACACGAAAGCATGATCGAACGCTGGCGCGCGATGCTGGTGGAAATCCGTGCCGCCAGCGGTACGGACTACGCCATGTACGCGGTGGCCAACCGTGAGCTGCTGGACCTGGCTCTGAGCGGGCAAGCGGTAGTGCCTGTCACTGCCACTGTCAGCGCCGAGCTGGAACCGGCGGCCTGATCAGGCGTTGAATGAAAAAGCCCCGCATTGAGAGATGCGGGGCTTTTTTTCGGCCGATGTTCTTGTCGTGTCTGTTCGGGCCCCTTCGCGAGCAGGCTCGCTCCCACATGGGTTTGCGGCGAACACAAAACTAATGTGGGAGCGGGCTTGCCCGCGAAGAGGCCTTCGGGGTCAATACAACTTCTGAACCTTGTTATCATCAAGCATCGACACTTTATCTGTCGGCCTGGTCAACAAATTACTGAGCGACTGGTCAAGCTTCTGCAACGCCCTTACTTGCACATTCTGTTGTTCGTTAATGTCGGCGACAATCTCTTCGCTGCGTTTAAAGTCTGCCCACACAGGACTCAGCGATTTCGCGTCATGCCCTTTGGCAGTGCCAATATAACTCAGGTTCTTGTCATAGAAGTCCACACTGACATTCGCCTCGATGTCCGAACTGCGCGAGGTGATCAACTGGCTGCGGCTGTCGACGACGGCCACCACATCCGGTTTCGCCGCCTGCAGGCTTTGCATGTCCGGGTATACCGTGACTGAGCCGAATTGCCGTTGCAGGGAGGCCTTGACCCAGTCCACCGCCAAATCGGGTTTTGACGTGGCCACATAGGCATCATGGATCGACTGCACCAGCAGGCTCTGGCCGAAACCGGTGCCGGCATTGGCCTGGTAGTCCTGCAGGTAGGCGCGGTTGGCCTGGGTATTGCGGCTGTAGACAATGCCCAGCGTGACATCGCTGCCGTTGGGGATGCGCGTTGCGCTGCTGCGACCCACCGGTTGCGTAAAGATACCTTCCAGCGGAGTCACCGCTGAAGGTGCCGTGGGAATTGAGCAACCGGTTATCAGGACGGCCATGGTCAATGTACTGACGAACGCAAGTTTCATGGTGTTTCTCCAGTGAAACAACATCGATCGGAAAGTTACAGTTGCCGTATGAGGGCGGCAGTCACTCCAGACTAAACCGTGCGTTGTTGAATGAAATAGCCAATCGATGCCCTTAACCAGTAGACAATAGTTTTATTTGGTTTAACGGAGTGCGGTTAATTGCCTGAAGATATAAAAACGCCCAAATCAAGAGTTTGGGCGTTTTTATTTATGGTTACAGGTTCAACGATCAGTTTTGCAAGGGGATCAACACTTTCTCGTCAGGTGACAACACCATGAACACCAACAGCTTCGCAGGTTGGGTTGTGCTGGCATTTTTCGAGACCAGATGTTCCGAACCGGCAGGTTCGTACCAATACTCGCCAGCCTTGTAAGTGACCTCTTTTTCGCCCTTCACCTGGGAAGTGATCGATCCCGAAAGTACATAGGCCATGGCGGTGCCATCGTGTTTGTGGGCGATCGACGCTTGGCCTGGCTTATAGTCGACCTCAATCATCAGGGCCTTTTTCCCAGGGGCGTTCTTCAGCATCTGGTCCTGCAGCACCGTGACCTTTTCTGAAGGATCACCGGCTTCGTGGGCAAACGCCGAGGCGCAAACGGTCAAGGCAAGGGCAGCGAGAGAGCAGCGCAAAACGTTCATGGTTCATCACCTGCAGTGGTTGGTTGTCAGGGACCAATCTATTGCGCCAGGTGGGATAAACAAACAGCCAATTCTTGCGAAGGCCAGGTGACCAATTTGCGGCGCCGCAACGAAAAAGATCGCAGTCCCCGGTAAGGTTTGCAGAGGTACCCATACTCTGCAAGCGCGACCAAGGACTGCGATCTTTAACCGTTTCTATCTGATCGGAAAGCTATTGAAGTCAACAGCGTTGGCCAGCTGGCAATCGATCAGGTCAATGAAGCCTTGCACCTGGGGGTTGTTGAAATGCGATTGCATCGCCGATTCCGATTGCCAGTGGGCGCTGACAGTCCAGCGATTACTGTCCTCAGGGCAGCGGTCGACCATATAGGATTCACAGCCCGGTAGTTCGCGCAGGGTATCGACGATTTTTTGCAATTTCTGACCCAGTTCTTCCGAGCGACCGGCAACGGCCTGCACCTGTACGGTATTGATCACTTTGTAGGACATTGGCTCACACTCCTCATTGAGGGATAACGCCTATGCAGGATAGGCCTGCACCTCCGGACCACCAATAGCCAATCGCGGGATAAAAACGCAGACCAATCCATCAGGCAACCTGCTGCAAAATGTCCCTGAAACGGTCCAGGGCGATGTCGATGTCCAGGGTCTCGATAGCGCCAAAACCCAGGAAAAACCCCGCCTGGGGCGCCTGCTGGTAGAAAAAACTGTCAATGGCATAGAGCCCGACTTCAACCTTTTTCGCCAGCTCGATCACCAGTGGCACGTCGATCGCTACCTTGCACAGCACCACCATGTGAAAGCCCGCTGCGGTCGGCACCGCTTCAAGCCAGGGTGCGAGATCACCGGCCATGCGCGCCAGGATCCGCTCACGCCTGCCCGCGTAGATCGTATGGCAGCGACGAATGTGCTTGAGCAGGCAGCCTTCGGCGATGAATTTGGCCAGCGCCCACTGGGGCAGGGTGGAGGTGTGCAGGTCGGTGAGTTGCTTGGCGCGCACCACCGCCTCGAGAATCGCCGGCGGCAGGATCGCGTAACCCAGGCGCAGTTCTGGCAAAAGTGTTTTCGAGAAGGTCCCCACATAGGCGACGATCCCGCGCTCGTCCATGCTTTGCAGCGAGTCCGTGGGGCGGCCTTCGTAGCGGAACTCGCTGTCGTAGTCGTCTTCGATGATGATCGCCCCCAGTTCATGGGCGCGAGCCAGCAGTGCAGCGCGGCGCTCCTGGCTCATGGGCATGCCCAGCGGGAACTGGTGCGACGGGGTGACGTAGATCAGCCGCGTACCGAGGGGGATTTTCTCCACGACAATCCCTTCGGCGTCCACCGGCACGCCAATCACCGTGGCGCCATGGGTGCCGAACAACAGGCGCGCCGGCGGATAACCGGGATCTTCCATGGCGACGATGCTGCCCGCTCGTATCAGCACCCGGGCAATCAGATCCAGCGCCTGTTGCGCGCCATTGCACACCACCACGTCCTCGTCCTGGCAATTGACCCCGCGAGAAAAGGCTATGTGCTGCGCGATGGCATTGCGCAGCGCCGGCAGGCCCTCGGGCAGGCTGTAGAAGCCCTTCGACGCGGCGATCTGGCGCAAGGCGTGGGACGTGCAGCGTCGCCAGTCATCCTGGGGAAACTGGCCCTTGCTGGTGGCGCCGCCAATGAAGTCGTAGCGCAGCGAGCCTTCGAGCGTCGGATGACGCAGGAACACCGGCAGGCTACGCCAGGATTCGATCACCTCGAAGCCGGCCAGCTCCCTATGGCTTTGTTTGCGCTCGATTTTGGATACGCGGGCGTTGACGTAGGTGCCTTTGCCGATCACCCCGGTGAGGAAGTTTTCATAGGTCAGCTGGGCATAGGTATCGGAAATGGTCTTGCGCGAAATGCCCAGTTGTTCGGCCAGCAGGCGGCTGGGAGGCAGTTGCGTCCCGGCGGCCAGGCGACCCGATTCGATAGCGCTGCGCAGTTGCGTGTACAACTGGCCCGCCAGGTCCTTGCGTCCGTTAATGACAACGTGTAGTTCCATACCGGCAAGGCTCCATGGCGATTGAGGCGCGTGTGCGTTACGCCAGATTACCCTCAACTGGCGTTTATGCAGTAGTTGCGTGGCGTAAAAACCGCCAATTGGTCTGGGCCCAGGTGGTCCACGGAAATTTCGCGCAATTGGATATGTAACGCAGCGTTAACAACGTCTACCTTGGCGGCATATCGACGCCATATGAGGTCACGCCATGACCCTCCGCCTGGATTATTACAGCGCCTCGCCCAAGGCGATGAAAGCGCTGATCGCCATGGAAGCCCTGACCAGCAACCTGAGTATCGAGCCGGCGCTGCTGCACCTGATCAAGATCCGTGCTTCGCAGATCAATGGCTGTGCGTTCTGCACCGATATGCACTCGGTGGACGCACGGCGCCTGGGCGAAACCGACCGCCGCCTGTACTCCATCGTGGTCTGGCGCGACAGTAACTTCTTCAACCCACGCGAGCGCGCCGCCCTGGCCTGGACTGAAGCGGTGACGCTGCTTTCGCAGGACCACGTGCCAGACACTGTCTACGAGCAAGCCAGGGCGCAGTTCAGCGAAGGTGAACTGGTGGACCTGACCATCGCTGTCACCACCATCAACAGCTGGAATCGACTGGCCGTGAGTTTTCGCCAGACCCCCAGCGCCTGAAAGGCTGTCACACGTCGTTCATGTACCTTGCGCAGGATGGTGCTCCCAGTGAAAGATCGACAGGGAGTCATCGATGTCATTCATGGAAACCCGGGGCGACCAGCGTGTAGCGCAATATCCCACACACCTCGATACGACCGCCTCCTGGCGCACCCGCGCGGCGCAGATCGATCCGCTGCTCGCGCAGTGCTTCAGCGTGATCGCCCGGTGCGGCTGCTTCATGCAGGCATCGCGGCGCCTCAACATCAAGGCAACCCGGTTGCGCAAGCATTTGGCACAGCTTGAAAAACAGCTGCGGTGTTCGCTGTTCAGCCCATCGGAGAATGGCCTGGTACTCAGTCGTGACGGCCTGCAACTGCACAAGCAGCTGACCGCCCTGGCGCATGAACGCGACCTGCCGGTGCTCGAGCAACCTGTGGTGCGCCTGGCGGTGGCCGAGACGATCCTGCACGACATCCTCGGTCGCGATCTGGTGGCGTTGCTGCGACGCAATGCCAGCGCGCGCCTGGACATCATTACCCTCGACAGCGAATTGTCCCTGCAGGCGGTCAGTGCCGATGTCGTGGTATGGATGACAGGCATCGGCTCGCCAACGCCGGGACCGAGTTTTGCCGTCAACGAGCCCAGATGCCTGGCGCGGCTCGACTATCTACCGCACATCGCCAAACGCTATTCACGAGTCGCCGCGCGGCCGGCCGGTCTCGATGACCTGGCCGATTTCATGCTGGTGCAATGGCAGCATGATCGACAGATCGACAGTTTTCGGTCCTGGAACGACCTGGTCGACCAGCGCCTGGCCGGGGTCGTGCAGTCGCATTCCTATCCACTGATGCTGGAGATGGTCCGTTGCAGCGCCTGCATCGGCCTGTTGCCTGGCTACATGAGCCATTTCGACCGTGGCTTGATCGGTTTGCCGGGGTTGTTCAGCCAGCCGATGCAGCGCCAGGTGTGGCTGGCGGTGAATGCCGAGGCCGAGGGCGATGCGCAGGTGCAGACGATTGTCGAGTTGATCCTCGGCACCTTCGAAGAGCGGCGGGAATGGTTCCTGTAGGAGCGAGCATGCTCCGGGCGG
>NZ_APIO01000136.1:0-25684 GCF_000408945.1 Pseudomonas sp. G5(2012) | reverse complement strand
TTTCAAGGAATCCTTAACAACTTCAACCACTTGCGCCTCAGATCTCTCATCAGCGGGAGGCGAATTCTACAGCGTTACACGCTGCTGTCAACACCTCTTTTTCAACTCCCTTGGCGCCTCGATGAACTGAAGCAACCTGCTGCCGAAAACTACGTAACTCATTGTTTACCAAGGAGTTTTCCGTTTCGACTGCGCCGGAAGTGGGGCGAATTATAGGCTTCCAGAATCTGCCGTCAAGCATTGATTTGGTTTCCTGGCAAAAAGGTACTTGATGCAGAAATAGTCGCCTCTTCCTCTATATAGAAGAGCCCAAACCGGAAAGGATGCCCAGGTGCTTGCCACATAAATGAAAAAGCCCTGCCAGATACGCATCTGAGCAGGGCCTTTTTATGCCTCGAGCAATCCATTTGCACCCGCCGTGAACCCATAAAGGCCTGGAGCGGGAATTATGAACAGCTGAAGACTTGATTGAATGGTGTCCCAGGGCAGGTTCGAACTGCCAACCTTCCCCTTAGGAGGGGGATGCTCTATCCAATTGAGCTACTGAGACACAAGATGCCCGCGAAGAGACGCGTAGCGATAGACGGCGAGCATGTTAACGGGCGAACCTGCCTTTGTCATGTCATGCGTAGGCTTTTTAAGTGTAGGCAGATGTCACGCAAGGGCTTGAAGTTTTAACGAGCGAAGCAGAAGCGAACCAGTGCCCGCGCCGCCAACGAAGCCCACCCCAGGGAAAATCGACCTGCCACCCATCCCAAATGAATCTCATCATACGACTAACACTAGTAAATCGGCCATTTGCCACTATCCTGTACAGATAAGGAACAGTGATCGAATCCGCATGGGATGCCCCTCGGCTTTTTCAGGAGTTACGGGGGCAAAGGACGCGGCCAGAGACACGGACCCGGTGTTTTTTTCAAAACCAGTCCGCATTTCTGACAATTGGTGCTGGCATAACGCCTTTAGCCAGCTCAATATTTGTCACAGAATTGACGCCAATGAACTGGCGATTTTGAGGCATGATGCGTGCCTCTACCAATTCAGGTTGAACATTTGGCCAGAGCGCTTGTCCTATCTGACATCCTGCGGCCAATCCCGAGAACCGCTCCCCTGAACTAACCGGTTAAATATATGCGCCCATTGAAACAGGCAATTTATTCCAGCCGTACGGCTGACAAGTTCGTCGTACGTCTGCCAGACGGAATGCGTGAACGCATTGCCGAGGTGGCTCGCAATCATCACCGCAGCATGAACTCCGAGATCATTGCGCGCCTGGAGCAGAGTCTCATTCAGGAAGGCGCACTGGGCGAAGAGCTGAGCATGCGGCTGGACAGCCCGGAGCTGTCATTGCACGAGCGCGAATTGCTTCAGCGCTTCCGCCAACTCTCTCACCGCCAGCAAAATGCGCTTGTTTCACTGATCGCCCATGATGCCGAAATGACTGCAGACGCCTCCTGATTCATCCCCGCAAGTTCGAGCCAGCCTGATCGCTGGCTTTTTTTTGCCTGAAATTTGGCAAAAAAAAGCCCACCGTAGGGCGGGCTTTGGAACAAGCACCTCAGAGTAGGAAAATCGTTGCCAGCCCCAGGAAGATAAAGAAACCACCACTATCGGTCATGGCGGTAATCATCACACTCGCCCCCATGGCAGGATCACGCCCAAGTCGCGCCAGCGTCATCGGGATCAAGACCCCCATCAACGCCGCCAGCAACAGATTGAGGGTCATGGCAGCGGTCATTACCACGCCGAGCGACCAGCTGCCATAAAGCAGGTAGGCAACTACGCCAATGACTCCCCCCCAAATCACGCCATTGATCAAGGCAACCGCCAACTCCTTGCGCATCAGACGCGAAGTGTTACCTGTACTCACCTGGTCCAGCGCCATGGCCCGAACGATCATGGTGATGGTCTGGTTGCCGGAGTTACCTCCGATACCCGCAACGATCGGCATCAATGCAGCCAGCGCCACCAGCTTCTCGATGGAGCCTTCGAACAGGCCAATTACCCGGGAAGCCACAAATGCGGTAATCAGGTTCACTGCCAGCCAGGCCCAACGGTTACGCAGGGACTTCCAGACCGACGCGAAAATATCCTCTTCTTCACGCAGACCTGCCATGTTGAGAACTTCGTTTTCGCTCTCCTCACGAATCAGGTCGACCATTTCATCAATGGTCAGACGGCCGATCAATTTGCCGTTCTTGTCAACGACGGGGGCCGAAATCAAGTCGTAACGCTCAAACGCCTGGGCAGCATCGTAGGCTTCTTCATCCGGATGGAAACTCACCGGATCGCTGGCCATGACCTCGGAAACCTGCTTATCCGGATCGTTGACCAGCAGGCGCTTGATCGGCAGCACACCCTTGAGCACGCCGTCGTAGTCAACCACGAACAATTTGTCGGTATGGCCTGGCAGCTCCTTCAGGCGTCGCAGGTAGCGCAGGACCACTTCGAGACTGACATCCTCACGGATGGTGACCATCTCGAAGTCCATCAACGCACCGACCTGGTCTTCGTCGTAGGACAACGCCGAGCGCACACGCTCGCGCTGCTGGGCATCGAGGGTCTCCATCAGCTCATGGACGACATCTCGAGGCAGCTCGGAGGCCAGGTCGGCCAGTTCGTCGGCATCCATGTCCTTGGCCGCAGCCAGGAGCTCGTGATCGTCCATGTCGGCGATCAGGGTTTCACGAACCGAATCGGATACTTCGAGCAGGATGTCGCCGTCGCGATCAGCCTTGACCAACTGCCAAAGTGTCAGGCGGTCATCCAGTGGCAGGGCTTCAAGAATATAGGCGACGTCGGCGGAGTGCAGGTCATCGAGCTTGCGTTGCAGCTCAACGAGATTTTGCCGGTGAACCAGGTTTTCGACGCGATCCTGATTCGGACCTTCCTGGCGATGAGTCAGGTCTTCAACTACTCGCTGACGCTGCAACAGCTCAACAACTTGAGCCAGACGGTCCTGCAAGCTTTCCTGCGTTTTCTTTACTTCTACTTCAGACATAGGCGAACTCCACTCCCAGCAGCGGGGTGCGCCGGAAGGATCAATCAGTCAATTCATGATTGGAAAATCGGGGTATTGAGTAACTACTGGGTAAGTCCATGGAGGTAATCCAAAAGCCCCGGCGGGGCTGACGGGCGCAATCATACACCGACTGACGGCTTAAAACGTTAAAAAATCGCGGCTGAAACAAGCGCTTGCGAAACAATCTTGAGCGCGCGCCTGACACTTGAAAGTGCGACGACTCATCTCGAAAAGAAAACACACTAGCGATGGAAAATGCAGGCGCTAGCCTTGATCGGTAGCCGTCACGGAGGACTCGCAATGCCATCGAGATTATCCCGCCTGGGACTCGCCACCCTGCTCTACCTGCCGCTCGAAACACCTGGTGCAACGATTATCCGCTGCGAGAGGGCTGACGGGCGCATCACCTTTACCACGATGAGCTGCGCCATCGACGAAAGCCTTTCCTACCAGAAGGTGAGCCCCTACCGGCCTGGCACGATTATCCCACTTGCGCCGCAACAGCAGCGGCAAACATCGAACCTGAAAATCGATCACCGCGATCCGTTGGTTGTCGGTCAGGCAGTAGACAAATGTGCAAACCTGATCAGCGCCAGCGAGCGCCGCGAAGCAATCATCAATCAGCGCGTGATCGCCGGCATGACCCAACAGGATGTTGAAAGCGCTCTGGGCAAGCCAGACAAGATCAGCATTCGAAACTCAAGCACCCGCTACCACTACCAGGCCAAGCGAGGTCGTAGCGCCAGCATCGAGTTTGACGAAAGAGGATGTACGAAGGGAAAAGCCAAATCCCAGACGGCAAAAAGCCCGCTTTAAAGGCGGGCTTTTTGTTTGTATGGTGCACTCGACAGGATTCGAACCTGTGACCGCTCGGTTCGTAGCCGAGTACTCTATCCAGCTGAGCTACGAGTGCATTTGTGTTTTTAGACCAGATCACAACTGGTTGGAGCCAAGTTATTCACATCACTGCAAACAACTCTTAAATGGTGCACTCGACAGGATTCGAACCTGTGACCGCTCGGTTCGTAGCCGAGTACTCTATCCAGCTGAGCTACGAGTGCATTTGTTGCCGCGCATTATAGGCCGTCTAATCTCTATGTCAAGCACTTTTTCTAGTAATTTCAACAACTTACCGAAGAAGCCAGATTACAACGTACTACGCAAATAATGGCGGAGAACGGGGGATTCGAACCCCCGACACCCTTTTGAGGTGTACTCCCTTAGCAGGGGAGCGCCTTCGGCCACTCGGCCAGCTCTCCGCAACACGGGGCGTATCTTAACCAACCTTTTCCCCGTTTGCAAACATAAAAAACGATAAAAATTAATGGCTTGGTTCTTCGTCCTTCTCTTTCTTTATACGCAGGTAAATTTCCTCACGATGGACCGCAACCTCTTTCGGGGCGTTGACACCGATGCGCACTTGATTTCCTTTGACGCCGAGCACGGTCACGGTGATTTCGCCATCACCAATAATCAGGCTTTCTGCGCACCGACGAGTCAGAATCAGCATACCTTTCTCCTCACGCATTACATTTTCAGGGACAACAGTCTGCAAAAAAAAGGCACTCGACCTACAACCAAAGTGGTCGAAGGCCTACATGCCTGAGTATTGACCAGCGCGAGCAAAAGAACAGCCTTGGGGTCGCGCCGTGCAAAAAAACAAAGGGCGCGGTCAGACCGCGCCCTCTGGCAAACGCATCACTCGCCCTGGCGGACCGGTGCGTCCAGTTCGAAAGCCGTGTGCAAGGCGCGCACAGCCAGTTCCAGGTACTTCTCTTCGATCACCACGGAAACCTTGATTTCCGAAGTCGAGATCATCTGGATGTTGATGGTTTCCTTGGCCAGCGCTTCGAACATGCGGCTGGCGACGCCTGCGTGGGAGCGCATGCCAACGCCGACGATCGACACCTTGGCGATCTTGGTGTCGCCGATGACTTCACGTGCACCCAGCTCGCCAGCGGTTTTCTCCAGCACGGTTTGCGCCGCCTGGTAGTCGTTGCGGTGCACGGTGAAGGTAAAGTCGGTGGTGTTATCGTGCGCGACGTTCTGCACGATCATGTCGACTTCAATGTTCGCGGCGCTGATAGGGCCGAGAATCTTGAAGGCAACGCCTGGGATGTCTGGCACGCCACGGATGGTCAGCTTGGCTTCATCGCGGTTGAAAGCGATACCGGAAATGATCGGCTGTTCCATGGTTTCCTCTTCATCAATAGTAATGAGGGTGCCCGGACCCTCCTTGAAGCTGTGCAATACGCGCAGCGGGACGTTGTACTTGCCGGCGAATTCCACCGCGCGGATCTGCAGAACCTTGGAACCGAGGCTGGCCATTTCCAGCATCTCTTCGAAGGTGATCTTGTCCAGGCGCTGGGCCACGGACACCACGCGCGGGTCTGTGGTGTAGACGCCATCGACGTCGGTGTAGATCTGGCATTCGTCAGCCTTCAGGGCCGCTGCCAGGGCCACGCCGGTGGTGTCGGAACCGCCACGACCGAGGGTGGTGATATTGCCGTGCTCGTCAACGCCCTGGAAACCGGCGACAACCACCACGCGACCGGCCTTAAGGTCACCACGAATCTTCTGGTCGTCAATCTGCAGGATACGCGCTTTGTTGTGTGCGCTATCCGTCAGGATCCGTACCTGGTTGCCGGTGTAGGACACCGCTGGTACACCGCGTTTCATCAACGCCATGGCCAACAGGGCAATCGTCACCTGCTCACCGGTGGAGACGATCACATCCAGCTCGCGAGGAACCGGTTGATCGCCGCCACTGATTTGCTTGGCCAGATCGATCAGACGGTTGGTTTCGCCGCTCATTGCAGACAGCACAACCACCAGGTCATCGCCGGCATCGCGGAATTTCTTAACCTTGTCGGCAACCTGCTCGATTCTCTCGACGGTGCCGACCGAGGTGCCTCCAAATTTCTGTACGATCAAAGCCATTTCAAAGCCGCCTCTGCCCATGAAGGGCGCCCAAATAAACACTCAAACAGCGTTGCGGCCCGCCACTAGACTGCGGACCGCAGACACTGCCTTATAAACCCTGCTCTACAAACGGTACGGTCAGCGCCAGTGCCGCATCCAGGGCGCCAGCGTCGGTACCGCCGCCTTGCGCCATGTCTGGACGACCACCGCCCTTCCCGCCCACTGCCGCAGCGGCCTGTTTCATCAAATCACCGGCTTTGAGTTGGCCAGTCAGGTCTTTGGTTACGCCTGCAACCAGAACGACCTTTTCCTCATGGACACTGCCGAGCAGGATCACTGCGCGGCCGAGTTTGTTTTTCAGTTGATCGACCAGCGCCAGCAGCGCCTTGCCATCCTGCCCGTCCAGACGCACGGCCAGCACTTTCACGCCTTTGACGTCCAAGGCTTGCGCCGACAGGTCGTCACCCGCCGCACTGGCGGCCTTGGCTTGCAACTGCTCGAGTTGCTTCTCCAGCAGACGGTTGCGCTCCAGCACAGCCGACAGCTTGTCGATCAGGTTGTCGCGGCTGCCCTTGACCAGGCTGGCCGCTTCCTTGAGTTGCTCTTCCGCAGCGTTCAGGTAAGCCAGTGCCGCAGCGCCTGTCACTGCTTCGATACGGCGCACGCCAGCAGCCACACCGCCTTCGCTGATGATTTTCAGCAGGCCGATGTCGCCGGTACGGTTGGCGTGGATACCACCGCACAGCTCGACGGAGAAATCGCCCATGCTCAGCACGCGCACGTTGTCGCCGTATTTCTCGCCGAACAGCGCCATGGCGCCTTTCTGCTTGGCGGTTTCGATATCGGTTTCTTCGGTTTCAACTTCGGAGTTCTTGCGAATCTCGGCGTTGACGATGTCTTCCAGCGCTTTGAGCTGCTCAGGCTTGATGGCTTCGAAGTGGCTGAAGTCGAAGCGCAGGCGCTGACTGTCGACCAACGAGCCTTTCTGCTGAACGTGATCGCCCAGCACCTGACGCAATGCGGCGTGCAGCAAGTGAGTCGCCGAGTGGTTCAGCGACGTCGCGTGACGCACTTCGGCATCGACGTGAGTCTCGACCGGAGCACCGACGATCAGGCTACCCGAGTCCAGCACACCGTGGTGCAGGAACGCGCCGCCGGTCTTGGTGGTGTCGCGCACGTCGAAACGTGCAGCGCCAGCCTGGAGGAAGCCGCAATCACCGATCTGCCCGCCGGATTCGGCGTAGAACGGCGTCTGGTTCAGAATAACCACGCCCTCGTCGCCTTCATTCAACACGTCGACCGATTGCCCGTCTTTATAGAGAGCAACGATTTTTGCCGAACCGCTGTGGGCGGTGTAGCCGGTGAACTCGGTGTCCACATCGACCTTGACCAGGCTGTTGTAGTCCATGCCGAAGGAGCTGGCCGAACGGGCACGGACGCGCTGGGCTTCCATCTCGCGCTCGAAGCCTGCTTCGTCGATGGTCAGGTTGCGCTCGCGAGCGATGTCGCCAGTCAGGTCCATCGGGAAACCGTAGGTGTCGTAGAGTTTGAACACTACGTCGCCTGGCACCACGTCGCCCTTCAATTCGGCCAGGTCCTGCTCGAGGATCTTCAGGCCCTGTTCCAGGGTCTTGGCGAATTGTTCTTCTTCGGCCTTGAGCACGCGCTCGATATGCGACTGCTGGGATTTCAATTCAGGGAAAGCTTCGCCCATCTCGGCGACCAGGGCCGCGACGATCTGGTAGAAGAAGCTGCCCTTGGCGCCCAGTTTGTTGCCATGACGGCAAGCGCGGCGAATGATGCGGCGCAGCACATAACCGCGGCCTTCGTTGGACGGCAGCACGCCGTCGGCGATCAGGAAGCCGCAGGAACGAATGTGGTCAGCCACGACTTTCAGCGAAGCCTGGGCATCGTTGGTGCAACCGATGGCCTTGGCCGAAGCGCTCAGCAGGCTCTGGAACAGGTCGATTTCATAGTTCGAGTGAACATGCTGCAGCACGGCACTGATCCGCTCCAGGCCCATGCCGGTGTCCACCGACGGCGCTGGCAGCGGGTGCAACACGCCGTCGGCGGTGCGGTTGAACTGCATGAACACGTTGTTCCAGATTTCGATGTAGCGGTCGCCGTCTTCTTCCGGCGAGCCCGGTGGGCCACCCCAGATGTCGGCGCCGTGATCGTAGAAAATCTCGGTGCAAGGGCCGCACGGGCCGGTATCGCCCATGGTCCAGAAGTTGTCGGAGGCGTAAGGCGCGCCCTTGTTGTCGCCGATGCGAACCATGCGCTCGGCCGGAACCCCGATTTCCTTGGTCCAGATGTCATACGCCTCGTCATCGCTGGCGTAGACAGTGACCCAGAGCTTTTCCTTCGGCAGGTTCAGCCATTTGTCGGAAGTCAGGAAGTTCCAGGCGTAAGTGATGGCGTCACGCTTGAAGTAGTCACCGAAGCTGAAGTTACCCAGCATTTCGAAGAAGGTGTGGTGACGAGCGGTATAACCGACGTTTTCCAGATCGTTGTGCTTGCCGCCGGCGCGCACGCATTTCTGGCTGCTGACGGCGCGGGTGTACGCGCGCTTTTCCTGGCCCAGGAAGCAGTCCTTGAACTGGTTCATCCCCGCGTTGGTGAACAGCAGGGTTGGGTCGTTGCCCGGAATCAAAGAGCTGGAGGCTACACGGGTGTGGCCTTGCTCTTCGAAGAAGCGAAGGAAGGCTTCACGGATTTCTGCGCTTTTCATTAGGTTCTTCCACGGAGGCTGCGGCCAAAGGCCTGTTCGAAACGTCAACAGACGAAGCGACGGCAAAGGGCCGCATTATATCGGCCCTGCGCGCGGGGTACAGCGTGTTTATACGATAGAAACGGTCAATTGGAGCGCTAACGCTATCACTTACTGGAAAAGTCGACGAATGTCGCGACGACCTGCTCGATTTGCGTAGCGCTGACGTCCATGTGCGTGACCATGCGCAGACGAGCGGCAGCACTGAGCTTGATCCCGCGTTCGGCGGCGAATGACTTGAGTGCTTCGGCCCTGTCGCCCATGGCGACGTACACCATGTTGGTCTGCACCGGCTCGACCTCGAAACCTGCTGCACGCAGGCCTTGCGCCAGCAATTGGGCGTTGGCGTGGTCGTCAGCCAGGCGCTGGACGTTGTGGTCCAGCGCGTACAGGCCCGCCGCCGCCAGGATCCCGGCCTGGCGCATGCCGCCGCCGACCATCTTGCGCAGGCGCCGTGCCTTGCCGATCAGCTCTGCCGAACCGCACAACACCGAACCCACCGGCGCACCCAGGCCTTTGGACAGGCACACCGAGACGGAATCGAAATGCCGGGTGATTTCCCGCGCATCGACACCCAGCTTGACCGCCGCGTTGTAGAGCCGCGCACCGTCCAGATGCAGTTGCAACCCGTGTTCGCGGGTAAAGCTGCGCGCCCGTGCCAGGTATTCGAGGGGCAGGACCTTGCCCTGCATGGTATTTTCCAGCGCCAGCAAACGGGTGCGGGCAAAATGGAAGTCGTCCGGCTTGATCGCTGCCGCGACCTGCGCAAGGTCCAGCGAGCCATCGGCCTGCACTTCCAGCGGCTGTGGCTGGATCGAGCCAAGTACCGCCGCCCCGCCACCTTCGTACTTATAGGTGTGAGCCTGCTGGCCGACGATGTATTCGTCACCGCGCTCGCAATGGGCCATCAAGCCCAGCAGGTTGCTCATGGTGCCCGTCGGGACAAACAGTGCGGCAGCAAAACCCAGGCGATTTGCCAGCTCGGCTTCCAGTCGATTGACCGTCGGGTCTTCGCCATACACGTCGTCACCGGTGACGGCGGTGGCCATCGCCTCGAGCATGCCAGGGGTGGGTTGGGTGACGGTGTCGCTGCGAAGATCGATAACGCTCATGAATCTGGCCTCGGTTAGCAGGGGGAAATCCCTTTCAGACGGGAAGTACTGCGGCCATACCCACCAATATTCAACCCTTGGGCAGCAATCGACTTGCTGTTTCGACGAAAAAGTCGATAACAATCATCGGATAGCAGCCATGCACAGATGAGAAATATGTGATAAAAAAGCTTCGCCGCCTAACAATCTGGCGGCAAAACGTTCTCAGGGCGGGGTGCAACTCCCCACCGGCGGTAATTGCGTGCAACACGCATAGCCCGCGAGCGCTTGGTGACAGACACGGCCTTTGCCGTGCATGGCGACAAGGTCAGCAGACCCGGTGTGATCCCGGGGCCGACGGTCATAGTCCGGATGAAGAGAGAACGGGATTGGCGCCAAAGGGCCGTCCGCACTCATGCGAGTGTGCGTACCCTTAAATCCCATTCGATTCATAAGCCCTGTTTTTCACACAAACAGGAATCAGAACATGCAACCCACCGCAATCGACAGCAAAAGCAAACACCACCATGGCGAACGCGTTGCGTTCATCCAGGCCTGCTGGCACAAGGACATTGTCGACCAGAGCCGTAAAGGCTTCGTCGCTGAAATGATTGCCCAGGGTTATCAGGAGTCCGACATCGACTTCTTCGAAGTCGGCGGCGCCTTTGAAATGCCCCTGCACGCCAAGTTGCTGGCCAAGACCGGCCGTTATGCCGGCATCGTCGCGGCAGCCCTGGTGGTTGACGGCGGGATCTACCGTCACGAGTTCGTCGCCCAGTCGGTCGTCAGCGGCCTGATGCAGGTGCAACTGGAAACGGAAGTGCCAGTATTCTCGGTATCGCTGACCCCGCACCACTTTCATGCGGGTGAAGAACTGCATCATAAGTTCTTCTTCGAGCATTTCGTGCATAAGGGTCAGGAAGCAGCGAAGACGTGCGCGGATACGCTGATGAAGATCCGTAGCCTGCGTCGCACTGAACCGCGCGCCGTAGCTGTCTAAACACTGAACCTGTGGGAGCGAGCCTGCTCGCGATGGTCGTCAACGATTACGCGGGAAGTCTGGCTCCCCGCGGCGCTCTCGGATAAATCGCGAGCAGGCTCGCTCCCACAGTGGTTTTGTGTTGTCCTTAGGCGAGGTTTTCGTCGGTGGTCGGCACGATCAGGATGCCGGCACGCAGGCCATTCTTCACCTTGGGGTTCGGGAAGATGATCCGGGCGCCCTCCTCCTCGATGATCCAGCGGGTATTGGCGATGTCTTCCGCCAGCAAGTAACCCACTTCCAGCTCCGAAAAGTTCTCGATATCCACTGGCAGGTTCAGGCGGAAGTTGTCGCTGTGCTTGATGATTTCCCGTGCCACGCTGAACAGCTGCAAACCGTCCAACGCCTCTTCCGCCAACTCCGGCTCGGTGCCTTCGATGATCTGTTTGAGACGGTTTTCCAGCAAGGAAACGTTCACCCCGTCGTTCTGCCCGAACGGTCGCGCCTTGCCCAGTTCGAGGGTAAAGGACTCGGCTCCGAGCTTGTCGTAGGTATAGGAACTGAAGACGATGGACGGCTTGTTCTGCAACAGCACCGCCTCCATGCCTGCGGCGCGAAGCCGGGCCAGTTCCTGGCGTGAATGCTGGCGATCTTCCTTCCAGGGGTACAAGGCGAACTGTTCGATTTTCGAGCCGCGAATCGCCGTGTGCAAATCATAGTGCAGTCGCTGACGATCCGGCAGGCTGAAGAAACTGGCCGCCAGACGCTCCAGCTCACAGGCGCGCAGCGCTTCGGAGCCACTGCTTTGTTCGTGACGGCCATTGAACAGCCGATTGACGTCCTGCTCGACGAAACGCTCGCCCTTGCGAATGGCTTCAGGGTTACCGAACAGGAACAGAATGCGGGCACGCGGCTTCAGGTCGCCGCGGGCGATGTCATGCAACAGGCGATCGAGCAGTTCGATCGGCGCTGTTTCGTTGCCGTGGATACCGGCCGATAAAAGCAGGTCCAGGCCATTATCACGGGCTTGCGGCGGTCGCACTTCCAGCGCACCTTCGCTCAACCAGCGCATGCGCACGCCTTCGACAGTCAGTTGAGTCTTCTCCGCCGGTTCGCGGCCGGCGAGGGTCAGTTCAAGCAGTTTGCCGAGGGCGAGCATAGAGCGGTTTCCTTAATGGTCGTGATTGCAATCCGGGCCGTGAACGTGTTCCTCGTCGTCGCCGAGGTCAGCCGGTTCCATCTCCAGTTGCAGACTTACCAGATTAGTCGCCAATGGGCGCAACAGCAGGTTGGCGTATTCAGCATCGCCTTCTTCGACGTCCACGCCGATCAGCAATTGGCCACGACCATCGTGCTGGATCCACAGCTCTTTGCCTTGCCACATGACCGCGACGCGGGTGCAGGACGTTTCCAGTTGCGTGCCGTCGGTGTCTTCAAGGATCAGCTGCAGTTTGTCGCTCATGTCTTTTACGCTCTCAGTGGAGATGAAGCGGCGCGCCGTCGTGCATGACAACGCGCCGCCGATCAATTGATCTGGAATGGATAAACCGCGCCCAGTTTAAGGATTTGCGTCAGTTCATCCAGTGCCGTCCGGCACTCGAGCAGCAATTGCGGGTCCGCCAGATCGTTTTCGGTCATGCGGTCGCGGTAGTGCTTCTCGACCCATTCGGTCAGGGTGCCGTACAACGGTGCCGTCATGATAACGCCTGGGTTGACGGCCGCCAGCTCGGTTTCGTTGAGCGCAACACGCAACCTCAGGCAGGCAGGCCCACCGCCGTTCTGCATGCTCTGCTTGAGATCGAAGACTTTCACTTCGCTGATCTGGCCGCCGGAGCTGGTCAAACCCTGCAGGTATTGCCATACGCGCTCGTTGCCACGGCATTCTTCCGGCACGATCAACAGCATGGAACCGTCAGGACGCGACAGCAACTGGCTATTGAACAGGTAGGAACGCACCGCGTCTTCGACGGTTACCGCGGAACGCGGTACACAGATCGATTGAAATTTCCCACCGACCTTGGCGAGTTTGCTCTGCAGTTCGGCGAGCATTTTCTCGGTCTCGAGGAAAGCGTCCTCGTGATAGAACAGCACTTCACCGTTACCGACCGCGATCACGTCATTGTGGAACACGCCCTGGTCGATCACCGACGGGTTCTGCTGGGCGTAGACCACGCCGTCATCGCTCAGGCCGTGCAGGCGAGCGACTGCCTGCGACGCTTCGAGAGTCTGGCGCGCCGGGTATTTCTGCGGTGCCGGGTAGCGGGTGTCGAAAGCACTGCGACCGAACACGAAGAATTCGACACCGGCTTCGCCGTATTCACGGCAGAAACGCGTGTGGTTGGCTGCGCCTTCGTCACCGAACTGCGCCACGGCCGGCAGCGCGGCGTGGTGGGCGAAGTGCTTCTGGTCGGCGAACATGGCGCCCAACACGCGACTGGTGGTTGGGTGCTCGATGCTGCGGTGGTACTTGCAGTTGAGGTTGGCGGCGGTGAAATGCACGCGGCCATCCGCGGTGTCGGCGCTCGGGCTGACGGTGGCCGCGTTGGCCACCCACATGCTTGAAGCCGAGCAGCTGGCGACCAGCAATGGCATGGCTTCCTTGGCGGCGCGCTCGATGACTTGAGCGTCGGTGCCACTGAAACCGAGGCGACGCAGGGCAGCCACGTCCGGACGTTCCTGTGGCGCCAGCACGCCCTGTTGAAAGCCCATGTCCATCAGCGCTTTCATCTTCGCCAGGCCTTGCAGCGCCGCTTCCTTCGGATTGGAAGACTGCTGGCTGTTGCTCTGGGACGCGACGTTACCGTAGGACAGGCCGCCGTAGTTATGGGTCGGCCCCACTAGACCGTCAAAATTGACTTCATAGGATTTCATCAGCGAGGCTCCACGAGAATCTGTTTGTTATAGGCTTCTGGTAACAATTGAGTAAGACCGCGTGGCGACCTTCGCGAGCAGGCTCGCTCCCACAGGGACATACATTCCAATGTGGGAGCGAGCCTGCTCGCGAATGGCATCACGCCATTTTCACGCCAGGCGTGAGGGCCGCCGGCAACACCAGGCTCGGGGTTTCCAGTGAGGCCACCGGGTATGCGCAGTAATCCGCCGCATAGTAGGCGCTGGCGCGGTGGTTGCCCGAGGCGCCGACGCCACCGAATGGCGCGCTGCTGGCCGCGCCGGTCAATTGCTTGTTCCAGTTGACGATACCGGCGCGGCTTTCCAGCCAGAACTGCTGGTAGCGCGCTTCGGAATCCGACAACAGCCCGGCGGCCAGGCCGTATTCGGTGTCGTTGGCTTCAACGATCGCCGCTTCAAAATCAGCGTAGCGGATCACTTGCAGCAACGGGCCGAACAGCTCTTCGTCCGGGCGCTCAGCGACTGCCGTGACGTCCAGAATGCCCGGGGTCAGCAAGGCGGACTGCGCTTGCGGCTGAGTCATTTCCAGCAGCGCCACGGCGCCGTTGGCCAGCAAATGCTCCTGGGCATCCATCAACGCTTTAGCCGCGCCGAGGGAAATCACCGAGCCCATGAAAGGCGCCGGTTGCTGATCGAACGCGCCGACTTCAATCGTCGAGCTGACCGCCACCAGGCGCGCCAGCAATGTGTCGCCCCAGGCGCCCTGCGGCACCAGCAAGCGGCGGGCACAGGTGCAGCGCTGGCCGGCGGAGATGAACGCCGACTGGATAATGGTGTAGACAGCGGCATCGAGATCGGCGACCTGATCCACCAACAGCGGATTGTTACCCCCCATCTCCAGGGCAAGGATCTTGTCCGGACGACCGGCAAATTGCTGGTGCAGGTGATTGCCGGTACGGCTGGAACCCGTGAAGAACAGGCCGTCGATGCCCGGGTTCGCCGCCAGGGCGATACCGGTTTCGCGAGCGCCCTGCAGCAGGTTCAGCACGCCCGCCGGCAAACCGGCCTCGATCCAGCACTTGACCGTCAGTTCGGCGACTTTCGGCGTCAGCTCACTTGGCTTGAACAGCACACAGTTACCGGCCAGCAAGGCCGGCACGATGTGCCCGTTCGGCAAGTGCCCAGGGAAATTGTAGGGCCCGAACACCGCCACCACACCGTGCGGTTTGTGGCGCAGCACGGCGGTGGCCTCGCCCAGCGGGCCGCTCTTCTCGCCAGTGCGCTCACGGTAGCTCTGCACCGAGATCGCAATCTTGTTGACCATGCTGGTGACTTCGGTGGCGGCTTCCCACAGGGGCTTGCCGGTTTCCTCACCGATGGCATGCGCCAGTTCGTCCGCGTGATTTTTCAGCGCTGCGGCAAAGGCTTCCAACACCGAAATACGTTCTTGCAGGGGGCGACGGGCCCAGCCCGGGAACGCCTGACGCGCAGCCTGTACCGCCGATTCGACCTGATCCGCGGTGGCACCGTTGCCAGACCAAAGGACTTGCTGGGTCACCGGGTTCAGCGACTCAAAGGCTTCGCCCTGACCTGCCAGCCATTCACCTGCGATGTATAGCGATTTCATTATTTCGACTCCCGAGCAGCAGACAACGCCACGGCGCGCACTTGATCGCCTGCGTTGAGTTGAAGACGTTTGGCGGTCAGCGGGTCGACCACCAGCGTGCCGGCGGCCAGACGTGCCGGAGCGGCAGTGATGCGGCAGTCTTCGCGCTTGCGGTTGTGAATGATGAACGGCGTGGCGTCGTCACCCGGCGTGCCGATAGCCAGCACCAGCGCCTGGCTGTCGCGCACGGCGCGGATCTTGCCGGTTTCGCACTCGATGGCCGGGCCCGCGTCGAAAATGTCGACGTAGCCCTGGTAGCTGAAACCTTCGCTCTTGAGCATGGCCAGCGCCGGCTCGGTGTCCGGGTGCACCTGGCCAATCACGTTACGCGCATCGGGCGACAGGAAGCAGGTGTACAGCGGAAACTTCGGCATCAGCTCGGCAATGAAGGCCTTGTTGCCCACGCCGGTCAGATAGTCAGCCTGACTGAATTCCATCTTGAAGAAGTGCCGACCCAGGCTTTCCCAGAACGGTGAACGCCCGGCTTCATCGGAAACCCCGCGCATCTCGGCAATGATCTTGTTGCCAAACAGTTGCGGGAACTCGGCGATGAACAGCATCCGCGCCTTGGACAACATGCGGCCATTGAGGCCACTGCGGTAATCGGCATGCAGGAACAGCGAGCACAGCTCGGAATTGCCGGTCAGGTCGTTGGCCAGGAACAGCGTCGGGATTTCACGGTAGATGTTCAGCTCTTGCGAAGCACTGACCGTCAGGCCGACCCGGAAGTTGTACCAGGGCTCACGCAGGCCCACGGCGCCAGCGATGGCGGAAATGCCCACCACGCGGCCATTGTCGTCTTCGAGCACGAACAGGTAGTCCGCATCGGCTCGCCCGGCTTCGCCACGGAAGGTCTTCTCGGCCCAACCGACCCGGTGGGCCAGACGCTCTTCGTTGGCCGGCAAGGTGGTCAGGCCGGTGCCGGTGCTGCGGGCCAGGTCGATCAGAGCGGGTAAATCGCTGCTGCGTACGGGACGAACGATCATGCTATCTCCTCAAACGGGCCGCTTGCGCCACCCGTGAAACTCGCTGCTTTTCAGGCATTTTTTTCAAGCAGGCGTTAAACCGCCACCAGGCGCACGCTCGCACCTTCACCGACACCCAGGGTTTCGGCCGCTTCCAGATCCAGGGTCACGGGCTTACCCGGCGCGTAATCGAGCTCGAGCATGATTGCGCGGTAATCCTGCAACTGGGCATTGGCCACCAGGTATTGTCGACCGGCACCCTTGACCGGCTCACCGATTTTCACCGGCACCACACGGCTCTGGGCGATCGAACGGATCCCCGAGACACGGGCATGCAAGGTCGGGCCGCCATCGAAGATGTCGATGTAGTGATCGGTTTCGAAGCCTTCGCGCATCAGGATGTCGAAGGTGATCTGCGCCCTAGGGTGCACCTGGCCCATGGCTTCCTGAGCAGAGTCCGGCAGCAACGGGACGTAGATCGGGTAGTGCGGCATCAGTTCGGCGAGGAAGGTCCGGCTCTTCAGGCCGCACAGACGTTCGGCTTCGGCGTAGTTGAGATCGAAGAAGTTGCGGCCGATGGCATCCCAGAACGGCGAATCGCCATTTTCGTCGCTGTAGCCGACAATCTCGGTCACCACTGAATCGGCGAAGCGCTCCGGGTGGCTGGCCACGAACAGCAAGCGGCCACGTGAGTTGAGCTCGGCCCACGGTGAACCCACCAGCTCACGCTGCACGTAGAAACTGGTCAACAGGCTGTTGCCCGTGAGGTCGTGGCACTGCGAGAGCACGTGGATCTTGTTATGAATCTTCAGCTCGCGGGAGGCGTGCACGAAGGTTTCATTACGGAAACTGTAGAACGGCTCGGAATAACCCGCCGAGGCGACAATCGCCGAACAGCCCACCAACTTGCCGGTGGCCGTGTCTTCAAGCACGAAGAAATAGCTCTCTTCACCGTTGAAGCTGACTTCGGCAGCGAACGAGGCTTCGCTCGCGGCGATCTTGTCGCTCAGGCGTTCAACGTCATCCGGCAAGGAAGTGACACCAATCGGGCTGTCCGCAGCCAGACGCTGTACCTCGCCCAGATCAGCCATTTGCGCGGGGCGCATCACCAGCATGGTGTCACTCCTTTCTCATACTCTTGAGGAAAATAAGCCGGACCCTTGTGGGAGCGAGCCTGCTCGCGAAGGTATGTCAGCAACATTGATGTCGACTGAAACACCTTCGCGAGCAGGCTCGCTCCCACATAAAAAACGGGCCCGGCATAAAAATTGGGTTCGACGCCTGACTTGCAGGCGTCGAAGGATCTATCAGGCTTGCGTCAGTTTTGCCGCGGCACGTTCGAAACGGTCCAGACCTTCGTCGATGTCCGCGTCTTCGACCACCAGGCTTGGCGCGAAACGCACCACGTCCGGGCCGGCTTGCAGCACCATCAGGCCTTCTTTTTCAGCGGCGTTGAAAATGTCCTTGGCCTTGCCTTTCCAGGCATCGCTCAGTACGCAACCGATCAACAGCCCCAGGCCACGAACCTGGGTGAACAGACCGTACTTCTCGCCGATCTGCTCAAGGCGTGCCTTGAACTTGTCGTGCTTGGCATTGACGCCGGCCAGCACTTGGGGTGTGTTGATCACATCGATCACGGCTTCGGCGACTGCGCACGCCAGCGGGTTGCCGCCGTAGGTGGTGCCGTGGGTGCCGACAACCAGATGCTTGGCCAGGTCTTCGGTGGTCAGCATTGCCGCGATCGGGAAACCGCCGCCCAGGCTCTTGGCGCTGGTCAGGATGTCCGGAATCACGCCGTAATGCTGATAGGCAAACAGATGGCCGGTACGGCCCATGCCGGTTTGCACTTCGTCGAAGATCAACAGCGCGTTGTGCGCGGTGCAGAGTTCGCGGGCACCTTGCAGGTATTCGAGTTCCGCCGGGATCACACCGCTCTCACCCTGGATCGGCTCCAGTACCACGGCGCAGGTCTTGTCGGAAATGGCAGCTTTCAGCGCGGCCAGGTCGTTGTACGGCACATGGGTGATACCGGTGATTTTCGGACCGAAGCCATCGGAGTACTTCGACTGGCCACCGACGTTCACGGTGAACAGGGTACGGCCGTGGAAGCTGTTGAGCGCGGCGATGATCTCGTACTTCTCGCTGCCGAAGCGGTCGAAACCGACACGACGGGCCAGCTTGAAGGCCGCTTCGTTGGCTTCGGCGCCAGAGTTGCAGAAGAAAGCACGCTCGGCAAAGGTGGCATCGACCAGCTTATGGGCCAGGCGCAGGGCCGGCTCATTGGTGAACACGTTGGACACGTGCCACAGCTTGTTGGCCTGCTCGGTCAAGGCACCGACCAGCGCCGGATGTGCGTGGCCCAATACGTTGACGGCGATCCCGCCGGCGAAGTCGACCAGCTCGCGACCGGACTGGTCCCAAACGCGGGAACCGGCGCCACGCACGGGAATGAAGGCGGCTGGCGCATAGTTGGGAACCATTACCTGATCGAAATCGGCGCGTTCTACCGCAGCGTGCTCAACGGACATCGGAGTCTCCTGAAGAGAATACACTCGCCTGAAACTGGCGAGCTTGGTGAGGATTGTAAGGACAGTTTTCAGCCCGGCCTTGCCGCCAAGCGACAACTTCTTATAGCGCAAACCCCGGTTTTCCCGTGGTTTACGGCAATGCGACATATAGGGTCGCAAAGGCGCAGTTTAAACTGTCGCGTGCGTTTATAGGCAGTTCTGCGGGAAACCGATGCCCCTGTAGGAGCTGCCGCAGGCTGCGATCTTTTGATTTTGGTTTCAAGATCAAAAGATCGCAGCCTGCGGCAGCTCCTACAAGGGATGGCGCACGGGCGCTGGGATTAGCCGCGTTCCGACGGAACCGACGACAATTCGAACGGGCTGCTGCTGCGCCGCTGGTTACGATCTTCGCGCGGCGTGGCGCCGAAGAAATTGCGGTAGGCGCTGGAGAAGTGCGGGCCCGAAGAGAAACCACAGGACAGGCCGATCTGGATGATCGACTTGCTGGTTTGCATCAACATCTGCCGCGCCTTGTTCAGGCGAAGTTCCAGGTAGTACTGGCTCGGCACGCGGTTGAGGTATTGCTTGAAGATCCGTTCCAGTTGTCGACGGGACACGCACACATGCTGGGCGATTTCGTCTGTGGTCAGCGGCTCTTCAATGTTCGCTTCCATCAGCAGCACCGCCTGGGTGAGCTTTGGATGACTGGAGCCCAGGCGGTTCTGCAATGGGATGCGTTGGCGCTCACCGCCTTCGCGAATACGCTCGACCACCAATTCTTCCGACACCGCGCCGGCCAGTTCGGCGCCGTGATCGCGAGCCAGTACCGCCAACAGCAAGTCGAGCACCGACATGCCGCCACAGGCGGTCAGGCGATCGCGATCCCAATCGAACAGATGACTGGTGGCGATGACTTTCGGAAAACGTTCGGCGAAATCGTCCTGCCAGCGCCAGTGCACCGCAGCGCGGTAGCCGTCGAGCAAGCCCAGTTGCGCCAACGGATAAACACCGGCCGACAGCCCGCCGATCACACAACCGGCACGCACCAACTGCTTGAGCGCACTGCTCAGGGCCGGCGCGAGACTGGTCGGCGGCTCATCGGCGAGCAGGAACAGTTTCTGGAAGTTTTCGAGCTTGCCGGCCCACGGTTCACCGGGCAATTGCCACTGACCTTCGCCCTGCGGTTCGGCCTGCAGGAACGACAGCTCATAAACCACGTCAGGATGCACACGCTGGGCAACCCGCAAGGCCTCCTCAGCCAGCGCCAGCGTCAGTGCTTTTGTGCTGGGCCATATCAGGAAACCTATTCGATGGGCAGTCATGGGCGAGCGATCCGAAGCGAAGAACAGTGATGAAGGCATGGGCCAATGCTAGCCCGTAAATGAACACAAATCTCAAAAGCCCGCACAGATCCCCTGTAGGAGCTGTCGAGTGAAACGAGGCTGCGTTCTTTTGACGTGAACAATCAACATCAAAAGATCGCAGCCTTCGGCAGCTCCTACGAGGTGCACAACGAGAGTCTTGATTACTTCAGGCTACCCGAAAGGAACTGTTGCAAACGTTCGGACTGTGGATTGACCAGCACCTCACGCGGGTTGCCGCTTTCTTCAACAACGCCTTTGTGCAGGAACACCAGCTGGTTCGACACTTCACGGGCGAAGCCCATTTCGTGGGTCACCACGACCATGGTCCGGCCTTCCTGGGCCAGGGCCTGCATGACCTTCAGCACGTCACCGACCAGTTCCGGGTCGAGGGCCGAAGTCGGTTCGTCGAACAGCATCACCTCAGGTTCCATCGCCAGCGCACGGGCGATCGCCACACGCTGCTGTTCGCCGCCGGACATATGGCCCGGGTAAGCATCTTTACGATGAGCGACGCCCACTTTGTTCAGGTAGTGCTCGGCTTTTTCGCGAGCTTCGGCCTTGGACACACCGAGCACGTGAACCGGCGCTTCCATGATGTTTTCCAGCGCGGTCATGTGCGACCACAGGTTGAAATGCTGGAACACCATCGACAGGCGCGAACGCATGCGTTGCAGCTGTTTCGGGTCGGCGGCCTTCAGCGCGCCGTCCTTGTTCGCCACCAGCTTCAGCTCTTCGTTGTTGAGCAGGATCTTGCCGGCGTGCGGCTGTTCCAGCAGGTTGATGCAGCGCAGGAAGGTACTCTTGCCGGAGCCACTGGAGCCGATGATGCTGATCACATCGCCGGCCGCCGCTTTCAGGGACACGCCCTTGAGCACTTCGTGACTGCCATAGCGTTTATGCAGGTCTTGGACTTCAAGCTTGTACATGCGGTCGGTTCTCACAAAAACAGTCAGTCAGTCGTTGAGCAAGCGCCCGTGACGCAGCGCTTCGCGCCCCGCCACCTTGGCCAGCCAGAAACCGGGTTGGGCGTAACGCAGCCGTTCAATGGCAAACAGCACCCCGGACGTACCAGCACACACCGTGCTGACCCGATCCGCCAGCGGATCGATCACTTCGAAAATTTCATCGCCCGCCTCAACCCATTCACCGGGTTTGCGCAGGAAACTCACCACACCCGGATGCGGGGCGAACAGCAGTTCGGTGCCTTCGAACGGCAGGCCTTCGCAAGGTTCGTGCGCCGCGTTCGGCCACTCGCCACTGATCAGGCCTTGCTCGGCGAGGAACGCCAGGATGCCTTCGGCGTGAGCCTCGGATTGCGCGCGACCGGTGTCGGCCTGACCACCCAATTCAATGGTAGTCGCCAGGCACGCCAGCGGAATCTGCGCATCCGGGAACAGACGCGACAGGCGCAGCCACGGCAGCGAACAGGCTTCGTCGAAGGAGCTGCCGCCGGAATCTTCCGCCAGCAAGCCAACCTTCACATCCAGGTGCGCCGCCAGCGAGCGCCACTGTGGCCAGTGCTGCGGCAAGGCGTACATGTGCAGCGCGGCTTCGGCATCGCAATGCAGGTCCAGCACCACATCGGCGGTGCAGGCGTGGCTGAGCAGAACACGCTGCATGCCTTGCAACTGACTGCTCGCCTCAGGCAATGCCGCCAGGTGATCACTCATGGCCTGGCGGATCAAACGAATATTGGCGTGCGGATCGTCACCCAGATGCCCATCAAGTTGCGCAGCCACTGGCGCGCTCAACTCAACGAAATCCCGATTGAAATTCTTGCCGCTACCGGCCTCGAAACGCCCTTGATGATTGCCCTGAAGCAACTGGCCGAGGCCCAGTGGATTGGCCACCGGCACCAACTCGATCACACCGTTCAACAGACCTTGGGCTTCAAGTTCGGCCAGGCGTTTCTTCAGGGCCCAGGCGGTGCGCATGCCCGGCAATTCATCGGCGTGCAGGCTGGCCTGGATGTAAGCCTTGCGCTCGCCACCACCGAAGCGGAATACCGAAATCCGGCGTTCGCTACCGAGGTGGCTCCACGGCAAAGCATGATCGATGCGTTCCATATCAGTGCTTCCGCGGGGCCAGGTAGCCCAGCCAGCGGCGCTCGGCCATCTTGAACAACTTCACCAGGATGAAGGTCAGGCACAGGTAGAACACGCCGGCGGTGATGTAAGCCTCGAACGGCAGGTAGAACTGGGCGTTGACCGTGCGCGCAGCACCGGTAATGTCGATCAGGGTCACGATGGACGCCAGGCTGGTGGTCTGCAACATCATGATCACTTCGTTGCTGTACTGCGGCAGCGCACGGCGCAGGGCCGACGGCAGCAGGATGCGCTTGTACATCTTGACCCGCGACATGCCCATGGCCTTGGCTGCTTCGATCTCGCCGTTCGGCGTAGCGCGCAGGCTGCCGGCGATGATTTCGGCGGTGTAGGCGCTGGTGTTGATCGCGAACGCCAGGCACGCGCAGAACGTTGCGCTGGACAGCCACGGCCACAAGAAGCTTTCGCGAACGGCTTCGAACTGTGCCAGGCCGTAGTAGATCAAGAACAGCTGCACCAGCATCGGCGTGCCGCGGATCACGTAGGTGTAGAGCCACGCCGTCATGTTGACCACGGCGTTTTTCGAGACGCGCATCAGGCCCAGCGGCAACGCACACAGCAGGCCGAAGAACAGCGACAGCGCGAGCAACTTGAGGGTGGTCACCAGGCCGCCAAAGTACAGCGGCAAGGCCTCCCAAATGACGTTGTAGTCGAAGATCATAGCTCAGCCGCCCTTACGCCTACCGAGTAGCGCTTCTCGAGGTGACGCAATGCCAGCAACGAGACACTGGTGATCACCAGGTACATCGCCGCCACTGCGAGGAAGAAGGTGAAAGGCTCACGGGTAGCATCTGCCGCCTGCTTGGCCTTGAACATCATGTCTTGCAGGCCCACCACCGAAATCAGCGCGGTAGCCTTGGTCAGCACCAGCCAGTTGTTGGTGAAACCGGGAATTGCCAGGCGAATCATCTGCGGTACCAACACCCGGAAGAACACCTGGAAACTGCTCATGCCATAGGCCATGCCCGCTTCGGCCTGCCCCTTGGGGATCGCCATGAACGCGCCACGGAAGGTTTCCGACAGGTAGGCACCAAAGATGAAGCCCAGGGTGCCGATACCGGCGGCCAAGGGGTTCAGGTCGATGTATTCGTCATAACCCAGCATCGGCGCGACGCGGTTGAGCAGGTCCTGGCCGCCGTAGAAAATCAGCAGGATCAGCACCAGGTCTGGAATGCCGCGAATCACCGTGGAATACAGGTCGCCCAGCCAGGCCAGCCAGCGCACTGGCGACAGGCGCAGCGCCACGCCAATCAGGCCCAGGACAATGGCCAGGGCCATGGACGACAAGGCGAGCTGAAGCGTCAGCCAAACGCCATCGAGGATGACAGCCCCGTAGCCTTTCAACATGATTCAGGTCCTCGAAAGTTGGGATGAAAAAATGGCGCAAACCTCAGAGATCCTGTTGCTTGCGCCATTTCGGACTTGTCGTTGCGACGTACTTACTTACCGTAAATGTCGAAATCGAAGTACTTGTCCTGGATTTGCTTGTACTTGCCGTTCTCGCGAATGGCGGCGATCGCGGTGTTGATCTTGTCTTTCAGCGCGTCACCCTTGCGAACGGCGATACCCACGCCGTCGCCGAAGTATTTGACGTCAGTGAAGGCAGGCCCCACGAAGGCGAAACCTTTACCTGCGTCGGTTTTCAGGAAGCCGTCATTCAACAGGGTAGCGTCTGCCACGGTGCCGTCGAGGCGGCCGGCGGCCACGTCGAGATAAATTTCGTTCTGCGAGCCGTAAGGCTTGATTTCGGCACCCAGCGGGGCCAGCACTTCACGGGCGAAACGCTCGTGGATCGAACCACGTTGCACGCCGATGTTCTTGCCCTTGAGCTCAGCCAGGTTGTCGCCCACCTGAGTACCGGCCTTCATGACCAGGCGCGCCGGGGTGTTGTAGTACTTGTTGGTGAAGTCCACGGACTTCTTGCGGTCTTCAGTGATCGACATGGACGACAGGATCGCGTCGATCTTGCGCACCTTCAGCGCAGGGATCAGACCGTCGAACTCTTGTTCAACCCACACGCACTTGACCTTCATCTCTTCGCACAGGGCGTTACCGATGTCGTAGTCGAAACCCACGATGCTGCCGTCCGGCGCTTTCGAAGCGAACGGAGGGTAAGCCGCTTCGATACCGATCTTCAGAGGTTTTTCATCGGCGAAGGATGGCAGGGACAGCACGGCGGACATAGCCAGGGCGCCAAGCAGCACGAGTTTCTTCATCTTGGGACTCCATCGGTAAAGGGCTAAAACGGCAGAGTGAGCGATAGCCCAATATGCGAATGAGTGGAACCGGAAAGCGTTGCTGCGTCCTGGGATGCGGGTGTTGAAATTCAACTCGGGCAACGACGAGCAAGTGATCGGCATTCTAACGACAGGCCCGAAGCCGATATTTCTTCAATGCGACAACTAATTACAGAAGCACCGAGAAAGCCGCCCGGGCACGTTGACAGCCTTGCAGAATCATGCAAGAGCAAAAGACAGTGAACCGATCAATATTGCAAGTTGCGGGCCTATTATTGGCAAACCCTTCTAATCCGGCAAGCGCAGCGTGGATTCTTATTGTTTGTGGAGGCCCCCAACAGGGCTTGGCGTTTCCCAATGCCCCGAATCGGCGCAGCGCGGTTACACATTCAGTAACTTGAAAGCTCGCGGGTAACAGTAGGAAACCTCCTACAGGGGAAGCCGATAATTATTGGCTCATGTTTATTTGGCGCCTGACAGTCCGCCTTCGCGAGCAGGCTCGCTCCCACAGTTTTTTGATCACCACCAATCCCCTGTGGGAGCGAGCCTGCTCGCGAAGAGGCCAGCACTGCCACACTAAACAGTCAGCCAACAAAAAGCCCCACCAGGCTCACACCTGGCAGGGCTTCGATGGACGCTGAAGGCTACTTACGCCACATTCATCGTCTTGTGCGTATCAATCAAATGCTGCACCACCCCCGGATCGGCCAGGGTGGAGATATCGCCCAGGCCATCGTACTCAGCGGTAGCAATCTTGCGCAGGATGCGCCGCATGATCTTGCCCGAGCGGGTCTTCGGCAGCCCCGGTGCCCACTGGATCACATCCGGCGAGGCAATCGGGCCGATCTCCTTGCGCACCCAGTTCTTCAGCTCCAGGCGCAGTTGCTCGCTGGTCTCCTCGCCCGCGTTCAGGGTGACGTAGACATAAATGCCCTGGCCCTTGATGTCGTGCGGCACACCGACCACCGCCGCTTCGGCGACTTTCGGGTGGGCGACCATCGCGCTTTCGATCTCGGCGGTACCCATGCGGTGGCCGGAGACGTTTAGCACGTCGTCGACGCGACCGGTGATCCAGTAGTAACCATCGGCATCGCGACGGGCGCCGTCACCGGTGAAGTACATGCCACGGAAGGTCTTGAAGTAAGTGTCGACGAAACGGTCGTGATCGCCATACAGCGTACGCGCCTGGCCTGGCCACGAATCGAG
>NZ_APIO01000135.1:0-14998 GCF_000408945.1 Pseudomonas sp. G5(2012) | reverse complement strand
CGAGCAGGCTCGCTCCCACAAGGGATCTTTGTACACCACAGATTCCCTGTGGGAGCGAGCCTGCTCGCGAAGACGCCAGATCAATCACCACAAGGTTCGGCGCCTTGCTCCTTTGCATGATCAGCACCACCACCCTCGCCGCCGAACCCGAGCTTCGCGTCCAGGCCAGCCTGCAACCCGCCGATTCCGCCATGGTCGGCAGCCTCATCGAATTGCACCTGGATGTGCTCACCGACACCTGGTTTACCAGCGCCCCCACCCTGCCCGACCTGAAGTTGCCGGGTGCACTGGTGTTGCCGCCAGACGGCCACGCCGAACACCTGAACCAGACGCTCGATGGCAAATCCTTCAACGGCATGCGCTACAGCTACTTGATCACACCCAACGTCGCGCGGGCTTTCGATATTGCGCCACTGACAGTACGGGTCACCCCGGGCCAGGCGACGACTGAGCTCAGTGCGCAAAGCCAACCGTTGCACTTCACTGCGACACAACCGCCGGGGTTCGCACCCGCAGAGCCGGTACTGGTGGCACAGGGGCTGCGTTTCACCCAGAACATCATCAAGCCGGCCACTGCGTTGAAAGTCGGCGACAGCCTCACCCGCCAATTGACCCTGCAAGCCGACGGCGCCCTCGCCATGTCGTTGCCGACGCCAGCGCTGGGGGATGTCAGTGGTCTCAGTCGTTACCCGAAAAATCCTCAGGTCAGCACCCTGGACGACGGTCGCGGCCACTTCACGGGTGGTCAGCGCATCGACAGCGTGACTTACCGGATCGACTCCGAAGGCCATCACAGCTTGCCCGCCATCGAATTGAAATGGTGGGACGCAAGCAGCCAGCAGGCCCGCACCGCGCACGTCCCCGCCGTGGACTTCGACGCCGTAGCCAATAGTAGTTATCGGCCGGTGTTCTCCCTCAGCGATGACCTGAAAAAACTCGGCCAGCAAAACCGCCTGCACCTCTCGGGGTACACCTTTGGCCTGCTGGCGCTGCTATTGGGCGTGGCGCTGCTTGTGTGGTTGGCGCGTCCGTTGATTCATCGTGCGCGCCTCGGCTGGCAGGCTCGACGCGCTGCACTTCGCGCAGCCTGGCTTGAATCTGCCGAGTACGCCTGGCGGCAGATCCCGCCACAACTGCAGGGCCAGCCCGCGCAGTTGAGCGCCCTGTACCTGTGGACCCGGCGCCGCCGCAAGGGCTTGAGACTGACCGCTTTCGGCGCACGCCTGCAAGCGTTCCTGCGTGCGTGCTATGGCCGGCAACCGACAAAAGACCAGGCACTGCTCCAACTCAGGCAATCCTTGGCTACGCTGCATAGTCAGGCCGAAAACAATCAAGAATCAGTTGCTAGCGCACTACGACCACTCAACCCCGTTCACGAGAAGGATTTCCCATGACGAGCCCGATAGCGCACCGCCAGTTCCACGGGTTAAAGCTGCTGCTGGCATTGGCCCTGAGCCTGCCAATGCTGGTCCAGGCCGCTGAACCATTGCCGTCATGGAATGACGGCCCGTCGAAAAAGAACATCATCGAATTCGTCCAGGCGGTGACCGATCAAGGCAGCAAGGACTTCGTCAAACCCGAGGACCGTATCGCCGTGTTCGATAACGACGGCACCTTGTGGAGCGAGCAGCCGATGTACTTCGAACTGCTGTTTGCCCTGGAAGAGGTCAAGCGTACGGCGGCGCAGCATCCGGAATGGAAAACCACCCAGCCATTCCAGGCCGTGCTGGAAAACGATCACCAGGCCCTGGCCGCCAGTGGCCTTGACGGCATGATGAAAATCTTCGGTGCAACCCACACCGGCATGACCACAGAAGCCTTCGACGATTACGCCAAGACCTGGCTGAGCCAGGCCCGCCACCCGAAAACCGGAAAGCCGTACACCGAAATGATCTTCCAGCCGATGCTGGAAATGCTCGACTACCTGCGCAGCCAGGACTTCAAGACCTACATCGTTTCCGGTGGCGACACCGGCTTCATGCGCGCCTTCGCCGAAAAGGTCTACGGCATCCCCCCCGAGCAGGTGATCGGCACCACATTCGTCACCTCGTTTGAGTACAAGGATGGCCAGGCGTCGATCCTGCGCACCCCGAAACTGGCGCATAACGACGACGGGCCGGGCAAGCCGGTGAGCATCGACGCCGTGATCGGGCGACGACCGATTCTCGCGTTCGGCAACTCCGACGGCGACCTGCAAATGCTGCAGTGGACTGCCGCCGGCACCGGAAAACGTTTCATGGGGCTGGTGCATCACACCGACGCCAAGCGTGAATGGGCCTACGACCGCCAATCGCAGTTCGGCCGTCTGGACAAGGCCCTGGACGAAGCAAAAAACCGTGGCTGGACCGTTGTCGACATGGCTGCCGAATGGCACCGGATCTATCCGTTCGATGCCGCCACACCCGAGCAAGTGCAATAAAAAAGCGTGACGCAGGACCGCAATGAACGTTTGTCGCACCGAGCGACTCAAGCAAAAGGAGCAAGTCATATGACTGGCATACGCAAGTGGATACCGAAGGCGGCCTTGCTGGCGGCTTCGGTGATGGCGTTCTCGGCCACGGCCGGGGCCGCGGATAAACCCAACATCCTGGTGATCTTCGGCGACGACATCGGCCAGACCAATATCAGCGCCTACTCTTTCGGCGTGGTCGGCTACAAAACCCCCAATATTGACCGCATCGCCAAGGAAGGCATGATGTTCACCGACTATTACGCGGAGAACAGTTGCACGGCAGGGCGCTCGACCTTCATTACCGGCCAGTCCCCACTGCGCACCGGCCTGTCCAAAGTGGGCATGCCGGGCGTGCCGGTGGGTTTGCAGGCCAGGGACGTGACCATTGCCCAGGTACTCAAGGCCAAGGGCTACGCAACGGGTCAGTTCGGCAAAAACCATTTGGGGGACAAGGACGAGTACCTGCCCACCAACCATGGCTTTGACGAGTTCTTCGGCAACCTCTACCACCTCAACGCCGAAGAAGAACCGGAACGCCCCTACTGGCCGAAGGACGATGCCGAGTTCGTCAAGGCAGCCTCTCCGCGCGGCGTGATCCACAGCTTTGCCGATGGCAAGATCGAAGACACCGGCGCGCTGACCAAAAAACGCATGGAAACCATCGACGACGAAACCACTGCCGCCGCCCAGGCGTTTATCGAGAAACAGGCCAAGGCGGACAAACCGTTCTTCGTCTGGATGAACACCACCCGCATGCATGCCTTCACTCACGTGCGCGAATCCATGCAGGGCCAGAGCGGCATGCCCGGTAACGATTATGCCGACGGCATGCTCGAGCATGACGGCGACGTCGGTAAGTTGCTCAAGACGCTGGATGACCTGAAGATCACTGATAACACCATCGTGGTCTACACCACCGACAACGGCCCGAACCAATGGTCCTGGCCGGATGCAGCAACCACACCGTTCCGCAACGAGAAGAACTCGAACTGGGAAGGTGCTTTCCGGGTACCGGCGATGATCCGCTGGCCTGGCCATGTCAAACCTGGCGAAGTGTCGACCCAGATGTTTTCCGGGCTGGACTGGTTCCCGACCCTGTTGGCAGCTGTCGGCGATACCGATATCAAGGATCGCCTGCTCAAGGGGGCCGATGTCGGTGGGAAAAACTTCAAGGTGCACCTGGACGGTTACAACCAGCTGGACTACCTGACTGGCAAGACCGACAAGAGTGCGCGTAACGAGTTCTTCTATTTCAGCGATGATGGTCAGCTGGTGAATATGCGGATGGGCGATTGGAAAATCGTTTATTGCGAGCAGCGCGCACCCGGCGGTCTGCAGGTGTGGAGCGAACCCTTTACCTGCCTGCGTGTACCCAAGCTCTTCAACCTGCGAATGGACCCGTACGAGCGGGCCGACGTCGTGTCTGACCAATACTATGATTGGCTGACCAAGAACGACTACTTGCTCATGCAAGCCACCCAAAAGGCCGCGACCTTCTTGCAAACCTTTGTCGATTACCCGCCTAGCCAACGCCCGGCGAGCTTCAGTATCGACCAGATACAAAGTGAGGTTGACAAGAAAATCGCAGAAAAAATGAAAGCTGGTGCCAAGTAAGACCGCTTGGCCGCCGCTCGCCTTCACCGACGGGCGGCGATCGTTCCCACGCTCTGCGTGGGAACGATCAACGTGTGAATTCGAATTCTTTTCAAGGCAACGAACCTATGTCCTCACGTGTCGCCAGTAAGTCGTCGGCCATACCTGCCCCCCACATCGCCTCCCCGGCTCTGTTGATCCCTGCCCTGTTGCTGTTCGTCTCCGGTGCCGCGGCGCTGGTGTATCAGGTGCTGTGGATCAAGCAGCTGTCGCTGGTGGTGGGTGTCGAGGTGTACGCCATCACCACCGGGATCAGTGCGTTTTTTGCCGGCCTGGCGTTGGGCGGTTTGTTGTTCGGCCGCTGGGCGGACCGCTTGCGGCAACCGGTCCTGCTGTATGCCGGGCTGGAAGTGCTGGTGGCGGTGCTGGGTGTCGGTGCGACCTTCGCCATGAGCCTCGCGGCCAGTCCGTTTGCCTGGCTGGAGCAACAGGTGGGCCTGTTGGCCTGGGTGTTGCCGTTTGCGCTGGTGGGCATCCCGGCGTTGCTGATGGGCGGCACGCTGCCGGTGTTGGTGCGCTCCCTGGCCGCCGATCCACAACAACTGGGCAAGGCCGGTGGTCACCTCTACGCGGCCAACACCGCGGGCGCCATTGCCGGTACTCTGCTCGCCGCCTTCATACTGATTGCCACCCTCGGCGTGCGCGGCAGCGCCCTGGCCGCCGCGATGCTCAATCTGCTGGCTGCAGCAGGTGCCTTGTGGTTTCAGCGCCAGCGTTCGCTGCCCGTTGAAACGCCGGCCAGACATCACGCCGACAAAGCCCCGGACCGCCTGGCCCTGTGGCTGTATTCGATTGCCGGCGGCGTGGCCCTGGGTTACGAAGTGGTCTGGTCGCAATCCATCGTGCAATTCATGAGTACGCGCACTTATGCGTTTGCCGTGGTATTGGCGACATACCTCACCGGGCTATTTCTGGGGAGCGCCCTGCTCGCCCGTCGGGTTGATCGCCTGCGCGATCCCTGGGGTGTGTTCGGCCTGCTGATCGCCGGTGCCGGCTTGATCGCATTGCTCGAGATTGCCCTGCTCGGGCGGTGGCTGGTGCTCGCACAAAGCGTGGTCGAAGCCTGGGTGCTGTCATGGGGCGCCAGTGAACTGCTCGGCATGAGCGCACGCTTCGCCGTGGCGGCGCTGAGCATCGTGTTTGTACCCACGGTGCTGCTCGGCGCGGCGTTTCCCGTGGCCCTGCGCTTGAGCGTCGGGCGCGACCATGTAGGACGCAACGTCGGTGAGGTGGTGGCGTTCAATACCCTCGGCGGTATCGTCGGGGTGATGCTCTGCGGCTTTGTGCTGATCCCGCTGTTGGGCCTGGTTCGAACCCTGGGACTGCTGGCGATCATTGCTGCGGGTATCGGCTACTTTGCCGTGCGCAAGGGCCACGGCGTGAAAAAGGGACGGCGCCAGGGCGTCATCGCGGTCGGCCTGGTTTCGGTGGCACTGGCCCTGCTGACCCCCGTGGACAAGCTGGCCAGCCTGCTGCCCGGCGCGCGTAACGGCACGTTGGCGTTCTACGAGGAGGGGCGCGGCGGCACTGTCGCTGTGGTCACCCAGGGCAAGGGTCAGAGAGCGTTCCAGCGCTTGTATATCCAGGGTGTGTCCAACACCGGCGACGCCATGCCTTCGCTGCGCTACATGCGGATTCAGGCGCTGCTGCCGCTGTTGATCCACAATGGCGACCCGCGTTCGGCGCTGGTGATCGGTTTCGGCACGGGCATCACCGCGGGCGCCTTGACCCGCTATCCGGGCCTGGAACACCGCGTTGTGGCTGAACTGCTGCCGTCGGTGGTCAAGGCCGCGCCGCTGTTCAAGGGCAACTTCAATGCCGCGGCCGATCCGGGTGTCGACGTGCGCCTGCGCGACGGTCGCCAGGAACTCCTGCGCAATCCCCAGCGCTACGACCTGATCACCCTCGAACCGCCACCGCCCTCAGCGGCCGGCGTGGTCAACCTATACTCCCGGGACTTCTACCAGTTGGCCGCCAGCCGCTTGCAGAACCAGGGCCTGGTCGCCCAGTGGTTGCCTTTGCCCACGCAGAACATCGACGACTCGCGTTCGCTGGTGCGCAGTTTTCTCGATGCCTTCCCTTACGCCACGCTGTGGACCAGCGAGTTTCACGAGATGCTGCTGGTGGGGTCGCTTGCGCCAATCGAGCTGGATGCCGCCAGGATCACTCAACGTTTCCAACAGGACAGTGTGCGCAGCACCTTGCAGGATGTCGGTATCGGCTCGGCTGCCGCCTTGCTCGCGACCTGGGTCACTGATCGCGCCGGCCTGGAACGCTTCGCCGCCGATGCACCGGCGGTGACGGATGATCAGCCGCGCATCGAATACGCGCCGTGGGTGCGGGCCAAGGAAATCAGCCGAGTGCTGCCGGCCCTGCTGGACTTGCACCAACCGCCGGTGCTGGTGAACGCGGATCAAGGGTTCAGCGAGCGAATGAACGCCCATCGGCAACGCCTGATGCAGTTCTACCGGGCGAGCCTGCACGCCTATGACGGTGACCGGGATGCCTGGGCCAGGGATGTACGTGAGGTGATGCGCGGGGATGGCGGGAATCCGTATTACCGCTGGTTTGTCGGGGAGTGATCAGTTGTCTTTCAAACCGCTTTCGCGAGCAGGCTCGCTCCCACAGTGGATTGCGTTCATAAACGAATTTTGTGTACGACACAGACCAAATGTGGGAGCGAGCCTGCTCGCGAAGAGGACATCAGCCCCGACGCAACCATTTGACAGACGCCGGCCATCCGGCAAAGCTGCATCGAGCTTGTACGCGCGCCTGACGGCAAACGCACCTGGACTACGGAAGTCGTAATGCCGACACATAAAAATAAAGCAGCAAACCCAAACCCTGATGCGCAACCGACCCTGATTCATCGATACCTGTTCCCGGTCACCATCGGCGTCTTGTTGCTGGCGGTCGCGGGCATCGGCTGGTTTCTGCTGCACAGCCAACCCGCTCCGCTGACCTATGCGCCGGTCAACACACCTGTCGCGCAACCCGTCAAGCCGCCGTCGCAACCCGTCGCCGTGGCGCCGGCAACGATGGTCGACGAACAGCAATGCCAAGGCTGCCACAGTGCACAGGTCAAGGACTGGCAAGGTTCCCATCACCAATTGGCGATGCAGGAGGCCAACGCCCAGACCATGCTCGGCGACTTCAACAACGTCACCTTCAAGGCCGAAAACGAAACCACCCGGTTTTCGCGCAAGGATGACGGATTCTGGGTCAACACGCCGGGCATCGACGGCAAGAACACCGACTTCAAGGTCGCCTACACCTTTGGTATCGCACCCTTGCAGCAATACCTGATCGAGGTCGGCGAAGGTCGCTTGCAAGCCCTCGGCATCGCTTGGGATACCGAGAAGCATCGCTGGTTTCATCTCTATCCAGGCCAGGGTGTGACCTTCAAGGACCCGCTGCATTGGAGCAAGCCGAGCCAGAACGCCAATTTCATGTGCGTCGAGTGCCATACCACCGGCTACAAGCGCAATTTCGATGCCGCGAAAAACACCTTCGACAGCCAGTGGAACAGCCTTGGCGTCGGCTGCCAGGCCTGCCACGGCCCGGCCTCCAATCATCTGCAATGGACGGCGAAAAAAGGCGATCTGATCCACTCGGGTTTCGCCGTCGACCTCAAGGACAAGAACGCGACCGTCGAGATTGAAACCTGTGCCCGCTGTCACTCGCGTCGTGCGCCACTGGGCGACGGTTTTACCGTTGGCAAGCGCCTGATGGACGACTACCTGCCAAGCGCGCTGACCCGTGAACTGTATGCCCTTGACGGCAAAATCAAGGATGAAGTGTTCGAACACGGCTCGTTCGCCCAGAGCAAAATGTTCGACAAGGGCGTGCGCTGCAGCAACTGCCACAACCCCCACAGCACCGAACTCAAGGCGCCGGGCAATGGCGTATGCCTGCAATGCCACAACACAGCTGGCAAGACCTCCGTCGAAGGTGTCGACGGCAAAGGCTTGCAAGCGAAAAACTACGATTCCATCGAACACACCCGCCACACCATGGGCCAGCCGGGTTCGCAGTGCATCGATTGCCACATGCCCGGCAAGTTTTATATGGGCAATGACTTTCGGCACGACCACAGTTTCAGCATTCCCAACCCCGAGCGGGCGAAAAAACTCGGTACGCCGGACGCTTGCCTGACTTGTCACCAGGGCAAGGCCGGTGACAAGGTCACCGAGCAGTTCAAACTCTGGAACACCTCCACCGCCGCGCAGGCCCCGCGTTACGACGAAAGCCTGTGGCTGATCCGCAATGGCCAGCCTGGCGCCGCACAAGCCCTGTACGAACAGCTGCAACGCAGCAACCTGCCGGCGATTCAACGGGCGACACTGCTCGCCGAACTACCGCTGTACCCCAGCGAACAGGCGCTGAAACTGGCCACTCGGGACTTGAGCAACCCGGCGCCGCAAGTGCGTGAAAGCGCCGTACGGGCGATCAGCGCGTTCTTGCCACCGCCGGAGCGTGCACCGCTGTTGACACCGTTGCTGAGCGATCCGGTGAAGGCTGTACGCATTGCCGCGGCCCGGGATTTGCTCAGCGTTGCACGCAATGGCCTGGGCGCTGCCCAAGACAAGTGGAACGCGGCCATCACCGAATATGAGAACGTGCAAAAAAGCCTGGCCGAACGCGCCGAAGCCAACCTCAACCTGGCCATGCTGTATCAGGCCAGCGGTCGCAGTGGCGAAGTCGAAGGCTTGCTGCGCACATCACTCAAGCGCGACCCGGACTTTTATCCGGCGCTGGTGACACTGGTGCAATGGCTGGAAGCCAATGGTCGCGGCCAGGAAGCCCAAGCACTGCTGGCGCAGAGCCTCAAGGCACACCCCGACGCCGCTCTGTTGCAACACACCCAGGGCTTGGCGCTGGTGCGTGCCGGCCAACCCGCACAGGCCATGCCCTTCCTGCGCAGGGCCGCACAACTGGAACCGCAGAGCGGACAATACGGCTATGTGCTGGCGGTGGCCCTGCATGACAGCGGCAAGATCGATGCCGCGTGCGAGGAACTGGAAAGGCTGTTGAAAGTGCAGCCAGCCGACCGAAATGCGCGGATGTCGTTGATCCAGTACTACCTCGATAACGGTCAGGAACCGAAGGCCCAGGTGCTGTTGCAGGGCTGGAAGAAAATGAACATGGGGGATCCGGCGTTGAAGTGATCGGGGGCTGATCCAATGGCCCCTTCGCGAGCAAGCCCGCTCCCACATTGGATCTGTGTGGGTCACAGATTTTTGTGAATGCCAAGGATCAAATGCGGGAGCGGGCTTGCTCGCGAAAGCGTCAGCCCTGCCAATGCGTAATTGACGTCAACGCCGCCGAAACAACGGTCGCGGCTCAATCACCGAGCGTCCATACAACACGCTCATTCCCGCCAATCCCTTCAGCGCATCCTCGGCCGACTTGTCTTCTCGCACCGCGAAACTGTCGAACCCACATTGGCGCATATGGCTGAGCTGATCGCGCAACACATCACCCACGGCGCGCAACTCACCGGTCCAGCCCAATCGAGTGCGCAGCAAATAAGCCTGGCTGTAGGCCCGACCGTCGCGAAAACTCGGGAACTCCAGGGCGATCAAGGGCAACTGGCCAAACCACCGTTCAAGGCCTTCCACCTCATCATCCGGTCCGAGCCAGACTGCGTTTTGCTGCGGATTTTCCAACCAGCGGGCCACCGGCAAAATCACCTGGCCCTCAGGCAACGGCGCCTCAAGGTCCCGAACCAGCGTCCAGGGATCATCCTCGACAATCCGTGCCCCGCCCTCTTGCAAACACAACAAATTGTTCATGCCGACACCTCCAGCGCTGACGGATAAACCGCCTCTTTGAACGGCTCCAGGCCGATGCGCTGCAAGGTATCGACAAACAGCTCCTCGCTTTCGCGGTAACGCACGAACGTGTCGACGATCTGTTCGACTACCGCAGGCACTTGCGCAGCGCTGAACGACGGGCCGATGACCTTGCCCAGCGCGCTGTTCTTGCCCTGGGCGCCACCGAGGGTGATCTGGTACCACTCGCTGCCGTTCTTATCGACACCCAGAATGCCGATGTTGCCGATGTGGTGATGACCGCAGGCGTTCATGCAGCCGGAGATGTTGAGGCTGATGTCGCCCAGGTCATGCAGGTAATCGAGGTCTTCGAAGCGCGCTTGAATGGCTTGGGCGATGGGGATCGACTTGGCGTTGGCCAGTGCACAGAAATCCCCCCCGGGGCAGGCGATGATGTCGGTGAGCAAACCGACGTTGGCGCAGCCGAGGTTGTGTTCGCACGCCAGGCACCAGAGCGCGAACAAGTCGGCTTTTGGCACGTCCGGCAGCACGATGTTTTGCTCATGGGCGATGCGAATCTCGCCAAAACCGAAATGCTCGGACCACTGCGCCACCGCCTCCATTTGCGTGGCCGTGACATCCCCCGGCGGTGCGCTGCCGCCCGGCTTGGTCGACAGCACCACGCTGGCATACCCCGGTACCTTGTGTGCCTGTACATTGCGCAGCACCCAGCGGGCGAACGCCGGGTCCTGGGCCAGCTGCGTGCCGAATTCAAGGCTGGTATCCGCCAGTTCGCGATATCGCGGCGCAACGAAGGCACTGGCCACGCGCTCGAACTCATCAAGGGTCAGTTGTGCCGGACCATCCTTGATATGCGTCCACTCTTCCTCGACTTCCCTGGCGAACGCTTCGATGCCCAGGGCTTTTACCAGAATCTTGATCCGCGCCTTGTACTTGTTGTCCCGCCGGCCATGGCGGTTATACACCCGCAGCACCGCCTCGACGTAGGACAGCAGGTGCTGCCACGGCAAGCCCTGGCGAATCTGCAAGCCAAGGATCGGCGTGCGCCCAAGGCCGCCGCCGACAATGACCCGCAGCAGCATTTGCCCGTCGTCACCGGGATAAAGATAGAGGCCGATGTCGTGCATCATGATTGCCGCGCGATCCTGCTCGGCCGAGCAGATGGCGATCTTGAACTTTCGTGGCAGGTAGAGGAATTCCGGGTTGATGGTCGACCATTGCCGCAGGATTTCCGCCAGCGGCCGCGGGTCGATCATTTCATCGGCCGCAACCCCGGCAAAGGCTTCGGTGGTGATGTTGCGCACGCAGTTGCCGGACGTCTGGATGGCGTGCATGTTGACCTGGGCCAGGCGTTCGAGGATGTCCGGCACCTGGGCCAGTTCGATCCAGTTGAACTGCATGTTCTGGCGCGTCGTGAAGTGGCCGTAGCCGCGATCGTAATCCCGGGCGATGCTCGCCAGCGTGCGCATCTGCCGGGCACTCAGGGTGCCGTAGGGAATGGCGACGCGCAGCATGTAGGCGTGTTTTTGCATGTACAGGCCGTTTTGCAGGCGCAACGGCAGGAACTCTTCCTCGCTCAGTTCGCCCGCCATGAAGCGTTCGACCTGATCGCGAAACTGCGCAACCCGCTCGAACACCAGTGCCCGGTCATAGTCGTCGTACTGATACATCTGGCTACCTCATCAGGAGTGATCGGGCTCTGTTGCCAATGCCTGGCGCGACCCTTGTGGGAGCGAGCCTGCTCGCGAAGGCGGAGAACCAGGCGACATCGATATTGAATGTGCCGGACGCTTCGCGAGCAGGCTCGCTCCCACAGGTTGGGCGGCATTAACTGCGGCTCGTTTCGAGGCAATGACTATGGACCCGTGCCGGTTTTCATTACAGATTCAGCTGTTCATGAAAAAACCGTATCAGAATCAGAGGCGTCCAATTTGACTCGCTGCAGATCTGATCCGCATAAATCAGTTTTTCCTGAGTCTGTTTTGTTTTCGCCACGGTTTTTACAGTGCACGTCATTGCAACCGTGGAAGCATTGAGCATGAGCACAACAACTATCGGACAGGCTTATAACTACAAGGTCGTCCGCCAATTCATCGTGGCAACCGTGATCTGGGGCGTCGTGGGGATGGCGATGGGCGTCTGGATCGCGTCGCAACTGGTGTGGCCGCAGTTGAACCTGGACCTGCCGTGGACCACTTTCGGGCGCCTGCGCCCGCTGCACACCAGCCTGGTGATTTTCGGATTCGCCGGCAGCGCGCAGTTCGCCGCCAGCTACTACGCGGTGCAGCGTACCTGCCAGGTGCGACTGTTCTCGGACAAGCTCGCAGCCTTCACGTTCTGGGGCTGGCAATCGGTCATCGTCGTGATGCTCATCACGTTGCCGCTGGGCTACACCACCACCAAGGAATACGCCGAGATCGAGTTCTCCGGCGCGGTGTGGATGACCCTGGTGTGGGTGGCCTACGCCATCGTGTTCTTCACCACTGTGGTGCAGCGCAAGACCCGGCACATCTATGTCGGCAACTGGTTCTTCGGCGCGTTCATCGTGGTGATTGCGATGCTGCACGTGGTCAACCACCTGGCGATTCCGGTGGACTGGTTCAAATCCTATCCGGTGTATTCGGGGGCAACCGACGCCATGGTCCAGTGGTGGTACGGGCACAACGCCGTGGGCTTTTTCCTGACCACCGGTTTCCTTGGGATGATGTACTACTTCGTGCCCAAGCAAGCGAACCGGCCGGTGTATTCCTATCGTTTGTCGATCGTGCACTTCTGGGCGCTGATCACTTTGTACATCTGGGCAGGTCCGCACCATTTGCACTACACCGCCTTGCCGGACTGGGCGCAGTCACTGGGCATGGCCATGTCGCTGATCCTGTTGGCACCGAGCTGGGGCGGAATGATCAACGGCATGATGACCCTTTCGGGCGCCTGGCATAAGTTGCGCACCGACCCGATCCTGCGTTTCCTGGTGCTGTCCCTGGCCTTCTACGGCATGTCGACCTTCGAAGGGCCGATGATGGCGATCAAGACGGTCAACGCCCTCTCCCACTACACCGACTGGACCATTGGCCACGTGCACGCCGGGGCCCTCGGCTGGGTGGCGATGATCACCTTCGGCGCGACTTACCACATGGTGCCGAAGGTCTTCGGTCGCGCACAGATGTTCAGCACTCCGCTGATCAACCTGCACTTCTGGCTCGCCACTATCGGCACCGTGCTGTACATCGCCTCGATGTGGGTCAACGGCATCACCCAAGGCCTGATGTGGCGTGCGATCAACGATGACGGCACGCTGACCTACTCCTTCGTCGAAGCCTTGCAGGCCAGCCATCCGGGGTTCGTGGTGCGCTTTGCCGGTGGCGTGTTGTTCCTCACGGGCATGCTGGTGATGGCTTACAACGTGTGGCGTACCGTACGGGTGTCCGAAGTGGCGATGGCGGAAAGTGAGGCGCAAATAGCCTGATGACTGAAGTCCTGTTGAATATCCTGGGGGTGGTGTTCCTGTGGTGCACCATCGAATACTGCTTGCGCCATCAGACCGCCGAAAGCCTGGACGATGCCAGCCTGGTGCCGTTTGCCGATGACCCGGAAGTCGCCCGGCGAGTGGAGGCCGCTACCGGCAAGCGGATAAACGCGGTCGCGCCAGAAGAGCCAAAGCCGGGTTGGGGCAAAATCGAAATCTGACCTACAACCCATTCATTGTGGGAGCGAGCCCGCTCGCGAAGACGGGCTGACAGTCGACATCGATATTGACTGATTCATCGCTTTCGCGAGCAGGCTCGCTCCCACAGGGGGATTCACAGTGTCGCGAAAACTCAGCCGCGTTCGCGCGGAATCAGGCTCTGCAACTGCTGCGCCAGGAAATCCGCATCGAAGACAAAGGTATCCGGATCTTTAAGACCATTGGTCTTGCGCCACTGCCAGCCATTGGACGATGGCATGCACACCAGTGAAACACTGCCGTAGCGCGCAGCGGTAAAGCCCATCACTGCCAGGGAAATCTGCCCACCGGCACCCATCACATCCGGCAGGAACTCCACCGGTTTGCCGGCGATCGTAATGCTCAGCTTTTCAGTCTTGAAGGTAGACGTCTCCACCGGAACATTCGGCCCGGACGCGACATACGCTTCGCGGCTCACCTCCAGCAGATTCGGTGCCAGAACCGGCTCCAGCCACTGCTGGATCTGATCGAACAACTCCCCAATGCGCTTGGCCCACTCGGCCGATTGTGTCTCGAACAGCTGCTTTTTGTGCGCTTCGCTGTCTGCGTAGTGACGAAGCATCTCGCCCAGTTGCCGTACGTCGTCCATTGCGGTGTTCCTTTGATTGAAGCGGTGCTGCGGACATTGAGCATGGCAGATGCGCGCCGCCGGCGTACGACTAAAAGCGCGAATGGTATGGATCAATCGCACTTGGGCATGCGGCGCAAGCGCGCCATGCTCAAGGTATCGACGTAGACGCCATCGCGCACCGCATAGTCGCGAAACAGCCCTTCGGTCTCGAAACCGAACTTGCGGTACAGGCTGATGGCGGCTTCGTTGTCGGCATACACGCTCAGTTCGACCCGTCGCAGGTTCATCCAGTTGTCAGCAATATCCAGCACCGCCGCCAACAGTTTCGAACCCACGCCCTTGCCCTGCCATTGGGAAGCAACGCCCATGCCGAAGCTGCCTGCGTGGCTGCGGCGGATGCGTGGAAACTGTTCCAGGGTGATGCTACCGATAACCGTCCCTTGATGCAGGGCCACCAATTGCACGACCCGCTCATTGTCCGTCTCCACGCGTTTTTGCCAAGTCTCGGAGGATGGAAACGGCATTTGCAGCGTCTGACGGGCGACGACCGGTTCGTGGTAAAGCGCGGTGATGCCCGGGACGTGGGAATGATTGAGGCGTTCGAGGGTGATGACAGCGTCGGTGCCGGTCATGGGTGATTCATCCTTGATAGAGACATGGCCGTTCACTCTACAACGCATCCAACATGGAAAAACACCCTGTAGGAGCGAGCATGCTCGCGATGGTCGTCAACGATGACGCGGGATACCTGATGCCCCGCGGCGCTCCCAGGTTTTTCGTCGGAACGCCGCCCGGAGCATGCT
>NZ_APIO01000134.1:0-19011 GCF_000408945.1 Pseudomonas sp. G5(2012) | reverse complement strand
GGACAAGTCCCCTCGCCACAGAGGTGTTCTAGCGCACCGCGCTAACCCCATCCAGCGTCGAAAACGACGTGTCCTTGGCCGTCAGCAAGAAGTCCCGCATGTACGGCGCATCGAGCATGTCGGCCCGGATTGCCGCATACAGCGTCGCAAACAGGCCTTTCTCGCCCAGGCGCTTGGCCTTCACGTAGCCCCGTGAGCTGTATTCATGCAGCGCCCAATGGGGCATGCCGCACACACCGCGCCCGCTGGCCACCAGTTGCATCATCATCACCGTCAGTTCCGAGGTGCGGACCTGGGCCGGTTCGACGTCGGCCGGTTCCAGGAAGCGCGTGAAGATATCCAGCCGGTCACGTTCCACCGGATAGGTGATCAGGGTTTCGCTGAGCAAGTCTTGCGGGACGATGTAGGCCTTGCTGGCCAGGCGGTGCTGGTTCGCCACCGCGAGCATCGCTTCATAGGTAAACAGTGGCACATAGGTGATCCCTACCAGTTCCACCGGGTCGGACGTCACCACCAGGTCCAGGTCGCCACGGGCCAGGGCGGGCAGCGGGGCGAAGGAGAAGCCCGAGGCCAGGTCCAGCTCGACTTCCGGCCAGGCGTCGCGGAACTGGTCGATGGTCGGCATCAGCCACTGGAAACAACTGTGGCACTCGATGGCCATGTGCAGGCGCCCCGCGGTGCCGCCGGCCAACCGCGCGATATCGCGCTCAGCGGCGCGCAGCAGCGGCAAGGTGGCGTCGGCCAGTTGCAGCAGGCGCAAGCCGGCACTGGTGAAACGCACCGGCTTGGTCTTGCGCACGAACAACGGCATGCCCATGCGTTCTTCAAGTTCCTTGAACTGATGGGACAGCGCCGACTGCGTCAGGTGCAGGCGGTCGGCTGCATCCACCAGGCTATCGGCTTCGCGCAAGGCGTGCAGGGTCTTCAGGTGACGGATTTCAAGCACCGTGGGGCTCCATGAGGAAAACTTGTGATCAACACGAAAAGGTTGAGTTTGTCTCATGATGGCTTCGCTGTCGACAATAGCGCCATCTTTTACCCAGGAGCAATTCGACATGGCCGTAGCCCACACCCTTGGTTTCCCCCGCATCGGTGCCGACCGCGAACTGAAAAAAGCCCTCGAATCCTACTGGAAGGGCGACCTTGACCAACAGGCGCTGAAAAACGTCGGTCGCCAATTGCGCGCCCGCCACTGGCAATTGCAGAAAGACGCCGGTATCGACCTGCTGCCGGTCGGCGACTTTGCCTGGTATGACCAGGTACTGACTCATTCCCTGGCCTTCGGCGTAATCCCCGAGCGTTTCGACAGCACCCGCGACGCGCGTGGCCTGCCGACCCTCGACACGCTGTTCGCCATGGCCCGTGGCGCCACGGCGAGCTGCTGCGGCGCGGAGCACGGCTCAGAGCAATACGCCCAGGAACTGACCAAGTGGTTCGACACCAATTACCACTACCTGGTCCCGGAATTCAGCGCTGACCAGCAGTTCACGCTGAGCTGGGAACAGCTGTTCGATGAAGTCGATGAAGCCAAGGCCCTGGGGCACACCGTCAAGCCGGTGATCATCGGCCCGCTGACTTACCTGTGGCTGGGCAAAGTCAAAGGCCAGGACTTCGATAAACTCGACCTGTTGGAACGCCTGCTGCCGGTCTACAACGAAATCCTCGTGCGTCTCGCTGCCCAAGGCGTGGAGTGGGTACAGATCGATGAACCGATCCTGACCCTCGACTTGCCGCAGGAATGGAAAAACGCCTTTGAACGGGCCTACCACATCCTGCAGTACTCGCCGCTGAAAAAGCTGCTGGCCACTTACTTCAGCGGCCTGCAGGACAACCTTGGCCTGGCTGTCGGCCTGCCGGTGCAAGGCTTGCACATCGATGCGGTGCGTGCGCCGGATCAACTGCTGCACGTGCTCGATCGCCTGCCAACCTACAAGATTCTCTCGGTGGGTCTGGTCAATGGCCGCAACGTCTGGCGCTGCGAGCTGGAACCGGTGCTGGCGCAACTGCAATTTGCCCAGGAGCGTTTTGGCGACAACCTGTGGGTCAGCACCTCCTGTTCGCTGCTGCACAGCCCGGTAGACCTGGAGCGTGAAGACAAGCTCGATCCGGAACTGAAAAGCTGGCTGGCGTTTGCGGTGCAGAAATGTGGCGAAATCGCGGTACTGCGCGATGCCCTGAATGATCCGCAAGCACCCAAAGTGCAAGCGGCGCTGGCTCAAAGCCGTGCCATTGCGACCAGCCGCGCCGAGTCGCCGCGTATTCACAAGGCCCAGGTACAGGCGCGGATCAACGCCATCGTTGCCACGGACAGCCAGCGTCATTCACCGTTTGCCAAACGCATCGAGCAACAGCGCGCACGCTTGAAGTTGCCAGCGTTCCCGACCACCACCATCGGCTCGTTTCCGCAGACTGGCTCGATTCGCCTGGCGCGTCAGGCCTTCAAGCAAGGCAAGCTGTCGGCCAACGATTACACCGATGCCATGCACCACGAAATTCGCCACGCAGTGCAGATTCAGGAGCGTCTGGGGCTGGACGTGCTGGTGCATGGCGAAGCCGAACGCAATGACATGGTCGAGTACTTCGCCGAACAGCTGGATGGGTATGCCTTTACCCGCTTCGGATGGGTGCAGAGCTACGGTTCGCGCTGTGTGAAACCGGCAATCATCTATGGCGACCTGAGCCGTCCCAAAGCCATGACGGTCGACTGGATCAGCTACGCGCAGAGCCAGACCGACAAGGTCATGAAAGGCATGCTTACCGGTCCCGTGACCATGCTGATGTGGTCATTCCCCCGCGAAGACGTGTTACGCAAAGTCCAGGCGCAGCAACTGGCCCTCGCCCTGCGCGATGAGGTGCTGGATCTGGAAGCCGCCGGCATCAAGATCGTACAGATCGACGAAGCGGCGTTCCGCGAAGGGCTGCCACTGCGCCGGGCGCAATGGCAGGAGTATCTGGAGTGGGCGGTAGAGGCGTTCCGCTTGAGCGCCAGCGGTGTGCGTGACGAAACGCAGATTCACACCCACATGTGCTACAGCGAGTTCAACGATGTGATCGAGGCCATCGCAGCGATGGACGCCGATGTGATCACCATTGAAACCTCGCGTTCGGACATGGAGTTGCTGCAAGCCTTTGAGGCGTTCGACTACCCGAACGATATCGGTCCGGGTGTCTACGACATCCATTCGCCACGGGTGCCGGACACCGCCGAAATGGTCAAATTGATCAGCAAGGCCGTCAAGCGGATCCCGGCCGAGCGGCTGTGGGTCAACCCCGATTGTGGTTTGAAGACCCGGGCGTGGCCGGAAACCGAGGCTGCCTTGGTGAACATGGTCGCCGCGGCACGACAACTGCGCAGCCAACTGGCTTGAGGACGATAACGGGAGTGGTTCAACCGCTCCCGTTATCGCGTGTCAGGCCTGATCGAAATGTCGCAATACCGTTGACCGTTTGCCAATGTCGGCATAGGGCAGGGTGGCGTCATCGGCGTGGGTCAGATACCGGTACTGCGGCAGTTTCAGGTGCGCCTTTTCGAATTCGGCGAAGGCGGGTGTGGCCTTGCTGTAATGAAAATGGGCGTACCACAACACGTTGGACGGGACGCTGGTCAGGTCCCAGATTTCGTATTCCTGCAGGTAGTCGGCTCGGCCACCCGGGCGTTTTCGCAGGCTTTTGATCGGGCTGGTTTTACGTATCTCCACAGCGTTGTGGGTAATCAAGTCATCGAGCATGCCATCCGTAGGGTTTTTGCTCAGTAGCGACTGCCGAGTACGCATCTGGCGTCCGGTGGCGATCAGTTCCGTCGCCTTGTTACGCAGTTGCTCGATGACGGGGCTCTGTGGAACAACGGCTTCGATGTCCAGCGCCCGCCGCGTCAGCTCGCTGGCTTCACTGACCATCATGTGCTCCAGATCGACCGGGAGCATGTCTTGCGCCGCATAGGTTTCGATCTTCGACTGGTAGGCCTGCTGCGACTGAAGGCGGTTACGGGCGTCTTCGAGCATGGCGGCAGGGTTCCTTTGCGCGGGACGAGCGGTCGGCGCTGCTGGATTGAGCAAGCGAAACTTGCCGTTTGCACCCTGTTCCCACGTTTCCTGGACGCCACCCTGGCCAGTCAGGATGTATTGGTGCTTCTGGGTTGTCGGCTCCCAGCGTTCGACCCCGATTAACAGATGGTCGTCTTCAGTGGTGAAGATTTTCTTGCTGCGTTGCCCGGAGGGCAGGGCTGGAGCCGGTTGGTCGATAGCCTTGCGTGCCCGTTCGACCATTTTCTCGATACCCTCGAGCAAGGGCGCAACAGCGTCGAGATGAAAGTGCCCGGGGTAGCTGGCGGTCCAGGCGTTCATGCCGCGACGAAATTGCTGATAGTGCTCAAGGCACTCCTGAAGAATCTGATTGCGCTGGGCTCGGTTGGCGGTGACTTCCGGCAGGCTGTATTGGGTAAACAATGCACGGTCGACTTTGGTCCGCAGGCTGTCGACCTGGGCCTGTAGATGGAACCAGGAGAGATCCTGTGTCGTGTCGAAGCGCTGGACGGTTTCCAGCAAATGCCCGGTTTTCAAGTAAAGCAGATTGGCTTCACTCAGGCGTGCGTTCAACATCGTTACTTCGGGCGTCATTTGCGCCTTTTCGGTACTGATCGTAATGCGCTCGTACCACCGCTTGAGCTCGCCCATTGCCGTTTCCATCTGCCCCAGGTGGCCGATCAGTTCGACGCGAATTTTTCGGATGTCTTGCAGAATCCGAAGGCGTTCGGCGTGCGCGTTGTCCGGTAACTCGTCCAGTTGGTCGATTAGAGCGTCGATCCTGTCCATGAGCGGGTTAGCTCGATGATTGATGAAAAAGACCCGCTGCTTTTGGCGATCGGCGATCACGAGGGCATCATTACTTTGCATGTCCTTGAGTACACGCCGTTTGTTGCCATGTGTCAGGGGCGCCAGTTCGACCAGCGTCTGATAGTGCCTGTTGACTATTTCGATGTCGCTGAGACAGGCTGTATCGGCGGCTGGCAACAGGTCCGGGCGGGCTTCGACGGGGCTGCTGTTGTACCGGTTCAGCGTTGCGTTAGTGCCCTGGATCCGGGTCTCGATTTGCGGCGCCAAGTCATCGGCGGCTTCGGTCAATTCATGGTGACGACGAAACACCCGATCGGCCCACCAGCGTGGCAGTCGCTCGCGAATGGCGGCCGGCCAGAGCGGGTCGAAGGTGTCCGCCAGATGTCCGAGCACGCCACCACCACCCAGCCCGCCGCCGTCGAAAGTCGACCCGTAAACACCGAACCAGGTGTCCCACCGGCCTGCTTCATCGAGAGCGATGGGTTGCTTGTAGGTTTTTTTATGAGTGCCGCTCAGTCGCCAGCCGCGTGAGTCCTTGCTCAGTTCAGCCTGGAAGATTCGGCCATGGCGCGTGATGAAGTCACCATCGGCATGACGGTACACATTGCGATAGACACCGTGCTCAACCGGTTGCAACCCGACGAGGGAGATTGGTTTTTCATACTCGTAACCGGCGAAACGTTGGGCGATGTGCCGCGCCTGGTGTTTTGAGGTCGGTGGCAAGGCCAGGGTGCCTTTGCCAAGCGCCTTTAACTGACGAGCACGCGTCAACGTGCGGGCGGCTGCGGCCGATCGGGTGCCCATCGTACTGGGAAGGAGGTCCATGGCGGCATCGATCAGAGACAACAGCACCGACTCTATCTCTGTCAGGCCTTCACCCGCGTCCGCGCGTAACAGCGCTGCGACAGCCCGATTGGCGCTGCTCCAGGCATCGTAGAAAGCAATGGCTGCGCCCACGTAGGGCACAAGGCCCAAGGCCATTTTTATGTAGTTCAACGCCTTCGGTCCGCTGAGCGCGTAGCGTTCCAGGAATAACGCTTCGTTGGAACGCGATGTGCCGCGATGGGCTTCGATCAGGCGTCCCATCTGGGTATTGAGCAGGTGCGCGGCCAGTGAAGTGACCGCCGGCCAGCGTGCCCCGACACCGATCATGGCGTCGAAGTGTTTGAGGACGGCCTGGTTGATCCGGCTTTCATGAGCCCGCACGTCTCCCTGCAAAGCGCGATCGGCCAGGTAGCTGACCATCTCACTGCGCAGGCACAGGTTGAACAGGGCCTTGCGCGCGTCTTCGAGGCTGTCGTGACGGCGCAGGAACTGGCCATCGGGACTGTCGGGCAGGTACAGCAAAGTCATGCCGCTGACCTGTTCGTGAATGAACGTCACCCCGGACAAGGTCACCGGGCCCTCGTTGGGGGTGTCCTTGCCGCCCGCGCTCAGGTAGGCCGGCAATAATTCGATGCGCTTGCCGCCCGCGAGCCAGGCTTGCGGGGTATCGGCGTCGATGGCGGCGTTCAGGACGAGCAGGTCGTCGAGGCCGATGTGTCGTTGCAGGCGTGCACACTCCCCTTGCAGCTTGAGGGTTTGGCGCCAGGGCTCGATCAGGCATTCCCGGCGATGTTCCCTTACAAACAGCGGTTCGCCGTGACTGCCCATGAACGTGTCATAGATGAGTTGTTCGTAGACCTTGGGCAAGTCGAGTTCCGGCAGCGTCTTGCGCAGGTAGGCATGGGTAATGCCGGTTGTCAGGGCCTGGCGTTCGCCGTCGTCCGGCGCCTTGACTTCCACCCGCATGAAGCCCAGGCGCAAGGACAAGGGCTCAAGCTGCATCGACGGCTTGTTGTCGATGTTGAGTTGGGCGAGTTCTTCGAGTGACATCTTGCTTCTGGCGGTACTGGGCACCGTCACCAGTTTTTGCGGGGTACCGGGAGCCGCGCCGTCCGTCAGTTGTTTTTGCAGCGTGACGGAGTCGGGCAAGTCCAGTTGGACGTCGAAGTCGCCTTTGAGCGAGAAATCCTGGCGCAGGCGCGCCTGAAGGTGTCGACGGGTGAAGACTTCGCGAGGCGCCAGGGTTTTTTCCAGTTGTTCGTGGCCGCGTTTCATGGCCTGGATACAAGCGCTGGTCAGGCTCTTGAGCCTGGCACGGTCGGGAGCTGCCAAGGTCGTCAACCAGGTGGGAAGCCTGGCAACCATCGCGGCGCTGCGCTGCTGTTCCAGAATATGCATGAGCGCCAGGCTTCTCGCTGCGTTCACCGGGACCTGCAGTAGTGCCAGCGTTTGTTTGCGCAGCTTTTCCAGTGCCTGCGCACGTTGTGTCGCCTGGCCGCTGTCAGGATAGCGCTGGCGTGTTTGCGCGGCTTGTTCTTCGAAAAAGCTGATCTGTTGATTGAGGCTGTATAACAGCGGATCGGTCGTGATGGTCTTCAGGTGCAGGGCCAGGACCGGGTCCCGTCCCTGGATTTTCAACAACTGCTCTTCCAGGTCCTTGCGGTTGGCGAATCGTTGCAAGCCGCCGCCAATACCGGGCCAGTAGAGCAGCAGGCTGTGAGGGGATTCTGGATCGGACAGAGTGTGTGTCCGGCCAATCACAAACACCCCTTTGAGCTCATGGGGCAAAGGATCGCCGGCGTCTGTTCTCACACTCAGCATCAGGCTGGCGAATGCAACGTCAGGGTCTGGCTCGGCGGCTGTGTCCAGCAGGCCCCTGAGCAATTCGAGTTCCGTGCTATCGAGCTGATTAAGCGTGCGTTGCAGTTCCACCTCGGCCTTCAGGCCGTCTTTGTGTGCCTGGTAGAGTGCGTTGAAGCCACGATTGAACGTTATCAGGTCCAGTGTGCGCGATCGGTAGAGCAAGGTGGATGCGGCCGCGTCTGCAGCAAGCTCTGCGGTTTCCAGCGCCTTGAGTGTGTCCTCAAGTGCTTGTTGAAGGTCACTGTCCAGCGCCTCACCCAGCAGTGTTTCGAGCACCGCACGCTGTTTGCCAAGCGAGGCCTGGCGCAGCGACAGTGGAATATCCGCAGACAGGCTATCGAATAGCGATGATTGATCTTCATCGCCAACGCCTTCGGTCTGATCCAGGTCCTCAAGGGGCGGCGCTTGGGCGAATACCTCGGCGAGGCGCCCTTGCGGTCCGGGCGAAAACAGGTCCGCGATGCCTGTCGTCAATGGCCCGGTCCGGGCCGTGTATTCAAACCTGTAATGGCTGGGGAGCTCTGGCGGGGCGAGTAGTTGCGCGGACAACCAGTGCTCCATGTCGCTGCGGTCTTTGAAGGCCTGGACGGGGACCGGTCGAGACGGCAAGTACAGCAATTGCGCGACGGGGTGCTGGTTGCCCACGCTGATCACCCAGGCCGCGGGAAGTTTGAGGATGCTGTTGTCGCTCAGCTTCAGCGCCAGGTGTTCGCAGTGGATCAACTGATCGTCCAACTGCATTGCCTGGGGCCCTGAATCCAAAACCAACCACAACGGTTTCAATTGTTCGGCGCTCACGGTGCTCAGGGCGAATGCCACCTGGGCCGCGGCTTCGATATGTTCGCGGTACAACTGACTGGCCCGATCACGCCGTGACAGCGGTGTTCCGGGGGCGCGGGCATCCCAATAGGCATTGGCGTCTTCGCTGCGCGGCGCGTCGGCGAACAGCGCCTGCAAACCTTCCTTGCATGCTTGCCAACGGGTCAAGGCGCCTTGCAGCAGGCTCTGATCGATATGGCTCGGCAGCGTCGAGAACTCGGGGATGGGGATTAGAGAGGGGGTGGGGAGAGTTGGGGGCAGCAGCGTCGGGAGCAGTCTTTCGGTCATGGTGGAGGGCTCTTCTACGGGGAGCGGCAAGTCCACTCCTGATCCAGCGCCATTAAAAAAAAATCCCCCAGGCCCGTGGTACTACATAGTTACCGCATCGACCGCTGAGCGGCATTCATCAAATTGTCATGCAACTGTGGCAGCGCGCTTGAACAAACTTCATCAGACTTTCGCTCTACTGGGGTTCTGCGTTTCGGTGTTTTTCATGCGTGCACGATTTTTATCGACAGCGGCCTTTTTGGCCGCGTTGTTGTTGAGTTTTCCTTCTTTTTCGGCGTCCCGCTGTGACGTCAATGTGGCCACCGAGCGGGTCGACCTGGATCAGGTAAGCCTGGCGTACCAGAGCATCGGTCGCGCCTCGGACCCGGCGTTGCTGCTGGTGATGGGCCTGGGGGGGCAGTTGATTCATTGGCCTGACGAAGTGGTGGTTGCGCTCTGTCAGCAAGGGTTCCGGGTGATTCGCTACGACAATCGCGACGTCGGCCTGTCGACCTGGCGGCAACCCCCCGTCGAGGCCAACCTGACCTTCGAAGTGTTGCGCTATAAGCTCGGCTTGCCCGTGTCGGCGCCATACTCCCTGACCGATATGGCGGATGATGCACTGGGCCTGATGGATGCGTTGCACATCGAGCAATTTCACGTGCTGGGCGCCAGCATGGGCGGGATGATTGCCCAGCACATGGCGGCGATGGCGCCACAGCGGGTTGAAAGCCTGACCCTGATCATGAGTACTTCCGGCGCCGAAGGTTTACCCGCACCCAGTGCGGCGCTGCTGCAGTTGCTGGCGCGCCGGGGGGCGCCCAATCGTGAAATCGCACTGGAACAACAGGCGGACCTGCTGGCGGCACTGGGCAGTCCGTCGGTGACCGATGATCGTCAGGCACTGTTGCATCAGGCGGCACTGGCGTATGACCGGGCATTCAATCCCGAGGGGGCTAAACGGCAGATCCTGGCGATCCTGGCCGAGCCGAGCCGAGTGGCACTGCTCAACCAGCTACGGGTGCCGGCGCTGGTGGTGCATGGCACGGCCGATCCGTTGTTGCCGGTGATGCACGGCGTGCACCTGGCGGCGCATCTGCGTGGCAGCCAGTTGAAGTTGATACCGGGGTTGGCTCATCGGTTTCAGGAAGCGTTCAAGGCGCCGTTGCTGGCGGCGGTGTTGCCGTACCTACGGGCGCATCGTGAGGACACTTCGCATTGGGCGCAGGTTGAGCCCGTGGCGGAACACAACCTTTTGTAACACCGCCTTCCCCTGTGGGAGCGAGCCTGCTCGCGAAAGCGGTGGCACAGTCAACATTGGCATGACCGACCCTCCGTCTTCGCGAGCAGGCTCGCTCCCACAGAGGAATTGTGATCAGGCCTGCAAGCGAATCCAAACTGTGACCAGCGCCGTCGCCGCGATCAACCACGCCACTGCCGCCACGGCCAGCGATGCCTCGAGGCGCATGCGATCGACCAGCACATAGAGGGTTGCCAGGTAGATGAAGTAAGGAATGATCGACCACATGCCAAACACGATGGTGGTCTTCAAGTCATCCAGCGAACGACCCTTGCCGACAATGTAGTGGGCAATCAGTGCAAAGGTCGGAAACAGTGGCACCAGTCCGGCGATGTAATAGTTTCTGGTCTTGGCCAGGGCCGCGAGGATCACCACCACCGATGCGCCCAGGGTTGCTTTGAGAATCAGATCCATCAGTGGCTTAGCCCGTACTTTTTCACTTTGTCGAACAGCGTGGTCTTGGCCATGCCCAGTTCCTGGCTGGCCTGGGTCAGGTTGCCGCCGCTGCGTTGCAAGGCATCGCTTAGCAAGTTGCGCTCAAAGGCCTCCACCGCTTCAGCGAAAGCCAGGCCTTGGGCGGCACCGCCCGCACCCGGTTTCTTGAATGCCGGCAGGCCCAGGGCAAATCGCTCGGCGACGTTGCGCAATTCGCGCACGTTACCCGGCCAATCGTGGCTCATCAGGTTAGACAGGGTCTGGTTATCCAGCTCCGGTACGGCGCGGTCGAAACGCAAGGACGATTGCTGCAAGAAAAACTCGAACAATTGCAGGATGTCTTCGCGGCGCTCGCGCAGAGGTGGCAGTTCCAGGGTCACCACATTAAGGCGGTAATACAGGTCGCTGCGAAATTCACCGGCCTTGCTCGACTCGTCGAGATCGGATTTGGTGGCCGCGATCACCCGGCAGTCCACCGCCACGCTCTGGTTCGAGCCGAGGCGTTCGAGGGTGCGCTCCTGCAATACCCGCAGCAGTTTGATCTGCAGGGGCAGGGGCATGCTTTCCACTTCGTCGAGGAACAGCGTGCCGCCGTCGGCATGCTCGATCTTGCCGATCCGCCGTTTGCCTGCGCCGGTGAAGGCGTTGGCTTCGTGGCCGAAGATTTCGCTTTCGAACAGGTTTTCCGGCAGGCCACCACAATTGAGCGCCACGAATTGCCGGGTGTGCCGACGACTGAAATCATGCAGGCAGCGCGCGACCAGTTCCTTGCCGGTGCCGGTTTCGCCCTCGATCAGCACGTTGGCTGACGTATCGGCAACATTGGCAATGAGTTCGCGCAAGTTCTGCATTGCCGGCGAACGGCCGATGATTCGACCTTCAAGTGAGTCGCGCTCGGCCAGTTGCCGGCGCAACGACGAGACTTCTCGTGCCAGGCTGCGTTGCTCCAGGGCACGGCGCGCTACATCCACCAGGCGTTCGGGAGAGAAGGGCTTCTCCATGAAATCGTAGGCACCTTTCTGCATGGCGCCGACGGCCATGGAGATGTCGCCGTGACCGGTAATCAGCACTACCGGCAAGCTGCGGTCGCGGGCCTTGAGTCGGTTCAGCAGTTCCAGTCCATCGATGCCGGGCAGGCGAATGTCACTGATGACGATGCCGGCGAAGTTTTCGCCCACCCGCTCCAGGGCTTCCTCGGCACTGCCGACACCGATGCAGGGAATATCTTCCAGGGTCAGTGCCTGCTGGCAGCCGAGCAAAACATGGGGGTCGTCTTCGACGATCAATACACTAAGGTCGTTGTTCATATTGGCTCAGCGGAAGTGGGGCTTACCAACGGTAAACTGAGGACGAAAGCAGTACCACCGCTGGCCGGGTGTTCGACACCCAGGTGACCGCCAGTGGCAGCGGCCAGGCTCGCGGAAAGGGTCAGGCCTAGGCCCAGGCCTTGTTCGCCGGGCTTGGTGGTGAAAAATGGTTCGAACAGGTGTTTGCGCGCTTCGGCATCGATGCCGTGGCCATTGTCCCGTACACGCAGCCGATATTTACCCTCCAGTGCTTCGCCTTCAAGCCACAATTCGGGCTGCGGCTGCGCCTGCATGGCGTCCAGGGCGTTGCCAACCAGGTTGACCAGGATCTGCTCCAGGCGCGTCTGATCGATCTGCATTTGCACATCGTCGAAGTGGCGATGCACCTGCAGATGGGCGTTTTCCACACGCCCGCCGAGCAATTGCAAGGCGGCGTCCACGGCTTTGCCAAGACAAGCCTGGCCCTTGTCGTCACCGCGCCGGGCGAAGGAGCGCAGGCTGGCGGTGATCCGGCCCATGCGGTCGATCAATTCGTTGATGGTCTTGAGGTTGGTGCTGGCCACATCCAGTTGACCGCGCTCGAGAAACCGCACGGTGTTGCCGGACAAGGTGCGCAGCGCCGCCAACGGCTGGTTCAATTCGTGGGCGATGCTGGTGGACATCTGGCCAATCGCGGCGAGTTTCCCGGCCTGCACCAGTTCGTCCTGGGCACGGCGCAGCGTCTCTTCGGCGTGACGACGCTCGCGGATCTGCCCCTTGAGCCGCTCGTTGCTGGCGCGCAGGTCGGTGGTGCGTTCGGTAATCCGACGCTCCAATTGGTTGTTGGCTTCCTGCAAGGCTTCTCGGGCAGCGAGACGGGTGGCGATCACTTTGCGCCGCTCGTTCCAGGCGATCAGCAGGAACGCCACAAGGGCAAAGGCCACGGCCACCAGAATCCCTTGGTTGACCGCTTCGCGGCGCAGATCCTGCAGTGGCGTGAGCAGGGTGAAATTCCACGGTGTATCGCTCAGGGGACGAGTTTGTGACAGGTAGCTGATGTTTTCGTCATCGGAAACCAGTTCGCTATTGGCGGGGAAGGTGAGTTTCTCCACGCCCTCGGACAGGGTTTCCCGGGCCAACGGTTGCAATTCGTTCAGTGGGAACCAGTAGTACTGGAGACTGCGGGCGAGCTTTTCCTTGGTTTCTTCGCTCAGCGGCACCACCGATTTCAGGCGTCGAGCGGGGTCACTGGAGAGAATGATGATGCCGTTCTCGTCGCTGACGAAGGCTTCAAGGCGCGCGCGTTGCCAACGCTCCTCCATGGCCTCGAGGCGGACCTTGACCACCGCGACGCCGATGATCTTGCCGTGTTCTTCCAGGCCATGGGCCAAGTAGTAACCGGGTTCGCCGTTGGTGCTGCCAATGCCATAGAAGCGTCCGGGCTGGCCACGCACGGCGTTCTGGAAATAGGCACGGAAAGACAGGTCTTCACCCAGGTAACTGTCGACATCGCGCCAGTTGCTGGTGGCCATGACGCGGCCGGTGGTGTCCATCACGTAGATGGCCCGGCTGCGGCTGCGCCGGTTCAGGCCTTCTAGGTAATCATTGACGGTCTGCCGGTGCTCCGGCGTCGGGTCGGCCAGCAGCTTCGAAACACTGGTTTCGAGTTCCAGCAGGCTGGGTAGGTAAGTGTATTTGCTGATCTCGCTCTCGACAGCGCGGGCGTGCAGTTCCAGCTGGCGCTGGCCATTTTCGCCGAGGCTGCGGATTCCGTAGTGTTCACTGGTCCAGAAGCCGATATAACCCAGTCCGATCATCAGGGCGATGATCAGCGGCGGCAGGAACAGATGGCGAATCAGGCGAGGTTTCACGGCGAGTGATGGCGACGCGGCGCGATAGAGATTGGGGTCGCATTTCATCACAGATGCCTTGGGTCAACCAGCGTCGGCCTCCTGTAGGAGCGAGCATGCTCGCGATGGTCGTCAACGAAGACGCGTTCATCCTGGATGTACGCGGTGTCTTTGAGGTCATCGCGAGCATGCTCGCTCCTACAGAGGGGCGGCCGTGTTGCTGTTAGTGTTGCAGGATCTTGTTGAGGAAGTGCTGCGTACGCTCGGCGCGGTGGCTGATGTCGCCGAAGAACTCCTCTTTCTTGCAGTCTTCGATGATTTTGCCCTGGTCCATGAAGATCACCCGGTCGGCCACTTTACGGGCGAAACCCATTTCGTGGGTTACGCACATCATGGTCATGCCTTCGTGGGCCAGTTGCACCATCACGTCCAGCACTTCGTTGACCATTTCCGGGTCCAGCGCCGAGGTCGGTTCGTCGAACAGCATGACGATCGGGTCCATCGCCAGCGCGCGGGCAATCGCCACACGCTGCTGCTGGCCACCGGAGAGTTGGCCCGGGTGCTTGTGGGCGTGAGCCGAGAGGCCAACACGTTCAAGCAGTTGCAGGCCTTTCTTGGTGGCCTCTTCCTTGCTGCGGCCCAGCACCTTGATCTGCGCGATGGTCAGGTTTTCAGTGATGGTCAGGTGCGGGAACAGTTCGAAATGCTGGAACACCATGCCCACGCGCGAACGCAGTTTCGGCAGGTTGGTCTTCGGGTCGGCGATGGAGGTGCCGTCAACCACGATGTCGCCTTTCTGGAACGGTTCCAGGGCGTTGACGCACTTGATCAGGGTCGACTTGCCGGAACCGGACGGCCCGCATACCACGATCACTTCGCCTTTCTTGACCTCGGTGCTGCAATCAGTCAGTACCTGGAAGTCCCCATACCACTTGTTGATGCTTTTGATAGAGATCATACGGCGAACCTTTTTTGCAGACGCTTGACCAGCAGCGAGGCGGAAAAGCTGATGATGAAGTACACGAGACCCGCGAAAATCAGGAACTCATTGGAGCGGCCAATGATGTCGCCACTGGCGCGCGAGGCATTGAGGAAGTCCACCAGACCGACGGCGTACACCAGCGAGGTGTCCTGGAACAGGATGATGCTCTGTTGCAGCAGCAGCGGGGTCATCTTGCGGAACGCCTGGGGCAGGATGATCAGGCGCATCATCTGGCCGTAAGTCATGCCCAGTGCCTTGGCAGCCCCCATCTGGCCCTTGGGAATCGACTGCACGCCAGCACGGACGATTTCGCAGAAGTACGCCGCTTCGAACATCATGAACGCCACGATGCAGGAAGTGAACGCACCGATCGGCGTGTCTTCGCCAGTGATCCAGCGCAGCACGAACGGCACCGCCAGGTAGAACCAGGTGATCACCAGCAGCAACGGGATCGAGCGGAAGTAGTTGACGTACGCGCCGGCCAGGTTCGACAGCAATTTGTTGTGCGACAGACGGCACAGCGCCAGGATGGTACCGAGGATGATCCCGCCGATCACGCCCATGGCCATCAGCTTGAGGGTCATGACCATGCCGTTCCACAGGCCCGGCAGGGACGGGATGATGCCCGAGAAATCGAATTCCATCATTTACCCCCTACGGAAATCAGGCCCGGTACGGCGACTTTCTTCTCGACCAGGCGCATCAGCAACATCAGGCTCATGTTCAGGGTGAAGTAGATCAGCGTGGCCAGGGTGAAGGCTTCGAACAGGTTCGCGGAAAACTCGGCAGTCTGTTTGGTTTGCGCCAGCAGCTCCATCAAACCGATCAGCGAGGCCACGGAGGTGTTCTTGAAGACGTTGAGGAATTCCGAGGTGAGCGGTGGAATGATGATTCGATACGCCTGGGGCAGCAGTACGTTCCAGTAGATCTGCGGCAACTTGAAGCCCATGGCGCGGGCTGCAGACTCCTGGCCGCGAGGCAGCGCCTGGATACCGGTGCGCACCTGTTCGCAAACGCGGGCGGTGGTGAACAGGCCCAGGCACACGACAACGCTGAGGAATGCCGAGGTGGTCGGGTTCAGGTCCTGCTTGTACCACTCTTGCAGGTCGGCAGGCAGCAGGTCGGGTACCAGGAAGTACCAGATGAACAGCTGAACCAGCAGCGGCACATTACGGAAGAGTTCGACGTAGCAGGTGGCGATGCCCGATACGATGCGGTTCGGCACGGTGCGCATGACGCCCAGGATCGAACCCAGTGTCAGGGCAATGATCCAGGCCGCGATGGCGATGCCGATGGTCCAGCCCAGGCCGGCGATGTACCAGTCGAGATACGTCTCGCTGCCAACGCCAGTGGACTTGAAGAACACGCCCCAGTCCCAGTTGTAATTCATTAGGGTCTCCCCTTGAGATCAATCGATGTACCCGCTTGGGGGAAGCTCCGTTCCCGCCCGAACGAGATGCTCGGGCACACGCCACCGGCTCGACAGCCACCAGTTCGAGTGTTTCCAGAAATGCCAGCAGGGAGTGACAACCTCCCGAGAGGGCAGTGGCCCTCTCAGGAGATAAGGTTAGTCAGAAATCAGGATTTCTTGTCGTCAGCCGCTTTATCGGTCGGATTGGCGATCAGGGCCTTGAGCTCGTCGCTCATCGGGAAGTTCAGGTTCAGGCCTTTTGGCGGGATTGGCTGCATGAACCATTTCTCGTAGATCTTGTTGATCTCGCCCGATGCGTAGGTGGCCTTGATGGCGTCATCCACGGCCTTTTTGAACGGCTCGTCGCCTTTGCGCACCATGCAGCCGTAGATTTCGTAGGACTGTGGCGTACCGGTCACGGCCCAGTCACTGGCTTTCTTGGCCTTGGCCGCTTCACCGGCCAGCAGGGCGTCGTCCATCATGAATGCAACGGCGCGACCGGTTTCCAGCATCTGGAAGGACTCGCCGTGGTCTTTGGCGGAGATGACGTTCATGCCCATCTGCTTGTCGGCGTTCATCGCCTTGAGGATGCGCTCGGACGTGGTGCCGGCGGTGGTCACGACGTTCTTGCCGGCCAGGTCCGGGAAATCCTTGTACTTGGAGTCTGCCTTGGACAGCAGGCGAGTACCGATTTCGAAGATGCCGACGGAGAAGTCGACTTGTTGCTGGCGCTCGACGTTGTTGGTGGTCGAACCGCATTCCAGGTCCACGGTGCCGTTCTGCACCAGCGGGATACGGGTTTGCGAGGTGACGAGGTTGTACTTGACCTGCAGGTTCGGCAGATCCAGTTCTTTTTTCAGCGCTTCGACGACTTTCAGCTGGATGTCGTGGGAGTAGCCGACCGGTTTGCCGGAAGCGTCCGCAATGTAGGAGAACGGGATGGAAGCGTCACGATGCCCGAGGGTGATGACACCGGACTCTTTGATCTTTTTCAGGGTGCCGGTGAGTTCGGCGGCGAAAACTGGCGTGCTGATCAGAGCGGCAGCAATGGCTGCGCCCAGGATATGGGGAACGATGCGCATCAAATTTTCCTCGACATTGTTTTTTTTATGGAGCCAGTTCGTCGGCCCTTTTGTGCTTCGAATGCCCGACGGCTCCTGGAGCGTCGGTACAACAAACATTCGTCCAAGAGTGTAGAGCATGACTCGTGCCAGGCCAGGCTCGATGGTTCAATACATTGATTTATAAGGAGATTAAATATTTATTGAGGTTTTTTTAGGTAAGGGAAATCCGGTTAACCGAATTGACCACCCAGTCGCGTTCGGAAAACCGAATGCAAAAAGATCGCAGCCTGCGGCAACTCGCTCTGTAGGAGCTGCCGCAGGCTGCGATCTTTTGATCTGCTGCTCTATTCAAGCAATCCGTCAGGCTGCTTCGATCTTGCTGCGGTTCTGCTCGACCTTGCTCAAGTAATCGGCGAGCCTTTGCTGTTGTTCGGGGGTGGTGAACAAGCCGAGTTTGCTGCGCCGCCACAGAACGTCGTGGGCGCTGGTCGCCCACTCTTCGCTGCACAGGTAATCGACTTCGCGGGTGTAGAGACCGCCGCCAATGTGTTCGCCCATGTCGTTGAGGTTCTGTACGCCTTCGAGCATGCGCCAGGTGCGACTGCCGTAGGTGGTGGCCCAACGGCGCGAGATTTCGCTGGGGATCCAGTCGAACTTGTCACGGATCTGCGCGCTCAGCGCCTGCGGTGTGCTCATGTCTTCGCCGCCCGGCAGGGGGGCGTTGGCGGTCCAGCTTGGCAAGATGTGCGGGAAGTGCGACGCCAGTTGCGCCAGCGCCGATTCGGCCAGCTTGCGATAGGTGGTCAGTTTTCCGCCGAATACCGACAGCAGGGGCGCTTCCTCGCCACTGCCCGACAGCGCCAGGGTGTAGTCGCGGGTGACGGCCGATGGGTTGTCGGACTCGTCGTTGCACAGCGGACGAACGCCGGAGTAGCTGTGCAGGATATCGCCACGGCCGATCTGTTTTTTGAAGTGGGCGTTGACCACTTGCAGCAGGTAATCGGTTTCGGCCTCGGTAATCGCCACTTTTGCCGGATCACCGGTGTACTCGCGGTCGGTGGTGCCGATCAGGGTGAAGTGATTGAGGTATGGAATGGTGAAGACAATGCGCTGATCTTCGTTTTGCAGGATGTGCGCGTGATCGCCTTCGTACAGCTTCGGTACGATCAGGTGGCTGCCCTGGATCAGGCGGATGCCGTATGGCGATTCCATTTTCAGGTCGTCACGAATGAACTTGGCGACCCAGGGACCGGCTGCGTTCACCAGCGCCTTGGCACTGATCGAAAACAAGCTGCCATCGGCGCGCTCCAGGTGCAGGTGCCAGAGGCCTTTGGTGCGACGCGCGCTGACGCAGCGGGTCTGGGTGTGGACGTGTGCGCCTTTTTCCCGGGCGGCCATGGCATTCAATACCACCAGGCGCGCATCGTCGACCCAGCAGTCGGAATACTCGAAGCCTTTGGTGATTTCACTTTTCAGCGCGCTGTCGGGACCGAACTTCAGGCTTTTGGAACCGGCCAGCTTTTCCCGTTTACCCAGGTTGTCATAGAGGAACAGGCCAGCGCGGATCATCCAGGCCGGACGCAGGTGCGGGCGATGCGGGAGTACGAAACGCATTGGCTTGACGATGTGCGGGGCCTTGGCCAGCAGCACTTCGCGCTCGGCCAGGGCTTCGCGCACCAGGCGGAATTCGTAATGTTCAAGGTAACGCAGGCCGCCGTGGATCAGCTTGCTGCTGGCCGATGAGGTGTGGCTGGCCAGGTCATCCTTTTCGCAAAGGAACACCGAGAGCCCGCGGCCCGCGGCGTCTGCCGCGATCCCTGCGCCATTGATCCCGCCACCAATGACGGCGATATCGTAGACCTCGGCGAGAGGAGGCGTAGGTGAAATAGAAGTGGGCATCGGCTAAGGCCTCGGAATTCTTTGATTTTCTGTATTTGAATTCGAACATTAATGTTCATTTGCGAAAATCTTAGCCCATAAAGACACGCACAGCCAGTCGACTTCGATTGAAAAAACTCATCGAAGGGCGGTTAAAGGAAAATATTCGAACATTCTCGCGCTGATCGTTCCCATGCTC